>CALGBT010000356.1 GCA_937884235.1 uncultured Pseudomonadota bacterium | reverse complement strand
GCACCAGGACGTCCTCGTGACCGACCACTTGACTGCTCAGGAAATCGCCCATGTCTTTGAAGCGGTCCACTGAATTAAGGAGCATCCGCTCCACGGGAATATTCACCTGCTCGGCGACGGTTCGGGCGATAGCCTCTTCCCCCACCGTATCGCCAAGGCCTGAGAGACTGGCCCCCGCCTGGTCGAGCACATCAATAGCCTTGGCCGGAAGACGGCGATGGGGCACGTAGCGACAGGTAAAACGAACAGCAGTCTCGATGGCTCGGGGCCCGTAGACGACATCGTGGTGGGCCTCGTAGAGCCCGATAATCCCCGAAATGATTTCGATGGCCTCCTGCGGGCTCGGCTCCGACAAGATCACAACCTCGAAGCGGCGATTGAAGGCCTTGTCCTTCTCGAAACGCAGACGATATTCTTCCGTGGTAGTGGCTCCGATAGTGGGAAACTCACCTCGTGCCAGTGCGGTCTTCAACTCGTTGGCCGCGTCGGGGCTGGAGTCGCCGCCGCCAGCACCAATGAGAGTATGAATTTCATCGATGAAAATGATCACACGGTCTTTGAGTTGCCGCACTTCGTCGCGCAGTGCCAGCATTCGCTCCGAGAAGGAGCCGCGCAGCTGCGTTCCCGCCACCAGCGCCGCCGTTTCCAGTTCCAGAATGATGCGGTTATGCAAGCGGCTGGTGCGGGCACTGCCGCTAGCCATCTCCCGCGCCAAACCTTCCACCAGGGCAGTTTTGCCGACGCCGGGGTCACCCACCAGGCAAGGGTTGTTGATCTGCCGCTTCTTAAGGATATTGATGAGCTGGGTGATCTCGCGATCGCGCCCGATAACCGGGTCAATCTCGCCGCGCACGGCACGCCGGGTGATATTGGTGGTGGACTTGGTTAGCTCTGGGAACTCCTCAGGGTCCAGGGTAACTCGCGCCTCCTCCTCCAATAGTAGTTCTGCAGTCTCCTTGGCTTCGGGATGCAAACTTGCGGAGGAGGTGGGGCCAACCGGCGGCTCTGCAGAGGCCCGTCCTCCCTCCGCCGCCTCCGGTGGGCGAGTAACTATTGGTTCCGCACCTGGAGGGAGCTCCTCGGGAACAACCGTGACCTCCTCATCCAGCTCTTCGGCCTCCTGCTCGCCTCGTAAGGGAGCCAGATTTGAAATGCGTGCCAGCAACGCCTGGCGTAGGCGAGAGAGGTCAACACCACAGGCCTCCAGGGCACGGGTCCCGAGGGCCCGCCGCACCCGAATCATGGTGATGAAGTAGAAAAGGGAGTTGACGTGATTGTCGCGACTGCCGGCCATCTCGCAGGCCCGACGCATAATCAGCTTCAGAGTGTCTGGCGGCTCCGTGAGGCGGTCCACCTGGTCCGCCGCCTTGAGGGATTCCAGAGCCTGCTTCAGGCCATTGTCACCCTTGAGCCGGATCTTGAAATTGCTGAGGACGCCGCCGATCATGCTGGGCTGAAATTCCAAGGCGGCGAGAACAACGTGCATGGTCGTCATGTCCCGACCGCTGCGCCGCGCCAGCATGCTGGAAAGCTCCATAAGTTTGTGCAATTCGTGGCTGGAAATTACTGTTTCCGCCATCTGCTTCACCTCATTGGGGGATTATGGCGCTGCCCGCAGGCGAACGGCCCCCGGCCCTTCGATTGTCATCTCCATCCGCCGTACAACTGGCGTGGCCCCTGGTCCTTCTCCGTAGTACATTGCTAATTTCACTTCATAGGTGCCGCGGGGCAGAGCCAGCGGCACCTGGGGGGTTGCGGTGGGCGGTCCATCTGGATGCAGTGACCGGGGAAAACTGAACTCCGTGACTGCGAAGATCTCCTCGTCATCCTTGAGAAACTCCACTCGTAGCTTCACCAGGTCCCGCCCGTCCAGTAGCCGCGCACCAATGAGGTCAACGGTGAAGTCAACCTCCACCGCAGCCCCCTGAAGCTGATACAGCGTCCCTATTACGACCAACAACAAGACACTGTACGCAAGCGCTCTTTTCCGCCAACCGTGCCGCATCGCGGCGTACTATAGCAGACAAAAATCAGGTTGCCAACCGACCCGGGAAAGTAGTAGACTGAGTTAGCGATGACGAGCAGAGCATACATTGTGGATTTTTCCGAACCGGGGCAGGTAGCCAACGCCTATCTGCACTACTTTTCGAACTTCGCCTTCCTCTTAAATACCAAGGACGAACTGAAGCTCTTTACCCAGGTAAAGATTCGGTTCAACTTCCCCGATGGCCATGGCACCACAGTAGTGGCTCGGGTTGTCAGCGTCCTCCCGGACAACGGCTACGGGTTGCAGTTGGCGGACAACTCAGTGACAAAATGGGTTATTGATAAGGCCAAAGAGTATCACGAGCGGATGGAACGGGTGCGTGGCACGGCCCGAGGGACTGCTGCTGCGGCGGCGGAGGAGGCTCCCCCCGAGCCCCCCCCCGAGGACTTGACGACGCGGCGCATCGACCTGCCTCGCAAGGAGATTACGCCGACACCAAGTGCCCGACTAGCTACCGCCCAGGAGGAGGTTTCGAACCCTGCGAAGATTCTGGACCCCATGACCAAACCGGTGGGTCTCAAGAAGGAGCCTGTGGGGACGCCACATGCGCAGCCTGCTGAAGCCGATCTCCCGGCCATGACTGTGGAGGCGGAACAAGAGGAGGTGGGGGCCCCCGAAGGTCCGGGCATGTCTTCTGAGGAAGCGGAATTGCGGCGCCGGGTAGCTGATCTGGATCGCCTGGTGGCTGAAGCCGGCGCCCAGCCTGGCGAGACTTTGCAAGCAGCCCCTGCGCACATTCCCTCTAGCGCTCCGGTCCAGTCAGCTGCAACTGAAGACCCTGCTGCGACATCGGAACAGACGCAGTCGCAACAATTGAAGGAGCAAATTGCCGGGCTCAGCGACAAGCAGAAGAAGAAGCTGGCCATTTCCGCAGGGGAGCAGGAACGACGCCTCTTGATGACGGAGCCCGACCAATCATTGCATCTCTGGGTCCTCAAGAACCCCGGGTTGACGGAGGCTGAGGTCGTAGATTTTGCCGCCAACTCTCTGCTCTCGCCAGACGCCCTCAATTTCCTCCTGCAGAACCGCCGCTGGGGCACCTCTGCAGCGGTGGCAGAGCAGCTCGTGGCAAACCCCAACACGCCACCTGAAGCAATCCCTAACCTGCTTACCGTGTTGCCACAAGCCAAGCTGAAGCAACTGGCGGAATCTCCAGGGGTCCGCCACCTCGTGGCCCGACAGGCACGTCGCGTGCTCATGGAGCGGTCGCAAGCCTAGCCAGTAATCGCATCCGTTTCTGAAATACTCTGGAACTTGGAGGGGTGGTCTGCGCTGACGCCGACTCTACTCGGGGAGTGGCGGTGGTGGTGCCACGTGACCACGCTTGGGCCGCTCCACAGCTTCCGACTCCATGATAGTGTTGCCCTCGAAAATGACTCCCTTCTGCACGTACAGGGCGGGAGTGACGAGATTGCCCACGAGCCTGGCAGGGGCGTGAAGTTCCACACAGTTGTGGGCGCGGATATTGCCTGTGACATCTCCTCTTACCACAACGTTGGCCACCAGAATCTCCGCCTTCACGTTGGCATTTTCACCGATAATGAGGGTTCCCTTCGAGAAGACCTCTCCGTGGAATCGGCCATCTATCTGCACCGCGCCCTCGAAGGTAAGCTTGCCTTCGAACTCGCTTCCTTTCCCGAGAACGGCAATAATATCTTTCTGATCCAGTGAACTGAGAATGGACTCGTCGGCCATGATGCCTCCATGCTGCTTCAAGTACGACAAACCTAGAACAACTGCGCCTGCATGTCAATACTCCCTTGCCCTCAGCGGGTGAGCACAACTTTGCCCAGGACGGCCCGCGTTTCCAGCCGCGAGTGAGCTGCCGGGGCCTCGGCAAGACTCATCTCAACATAGCTGTGGGGCTGCAGCTTCCCTTGGTTAATGAGACGGGCGACGGTAGCCATTTCGCCCAGAGATCCCATGGTCGACCCCAGAATCGAAAGCCCCTTGAAGAAGACCGGTCGCAAATCAAGCTCCACGAGATGTCCGGCGGTGGCACCACAGAGAACGAGCGAACCGCCACGCCTCAAGCAGGCCACGCTCCCGGCAAAGGTGGCGGCGCCAACGTGGTCAACAACTGTCTCGACCCCGGCCTTCCCAGTGAGTGTGCGGACGCGGGAGACCCAGTCCTCGGTTACGTAGTTGATGACTTCCTGGGCCCCCAATCGGGTCGCGTGCTCCAGTTTCTCCGCAGTCGATGCAGTGGCGATGACCCGGGCCCCGAAGAGCTTACCAATCTGGATCGCCGCGCTGGAAACTCCGCTGGCAGCAGCCTGCACCAGGACCCACTCCCCCGGCTTGACGCGGGCGCGAGTTACGAGCATGTGCCAGGCCGTTAGAAAAGTGAGAGGCATGGTGGCCGCTTCGCAGAAGGACAGGTGGTCAGGTATAGGCAGCAGATTCTGCTGAGGGACGACCACGAAGTCGGCATAGCCGCCATCACGGGTCTCGCCAAAGATGCCATAGTGGCGACAGAACTGCTGCTCGCCCGACAAGCAGTGACGGCACTTCCCGCAGGAAGTGCCCGGCGAGACGAAATAGCGCTGTTGCGATGGCACGAGGCCGACGCCGCTTCCTGAGGCATCTACCGTGCCCACGAAATCACTGCCGGGGACCAGCGGTAAGGGAAAGCTGTGGCCCTCAACACCCCGCCTGACCCAGAGGTCGAGATGGTTGACGCCAACCGCGGCAACCTGCATACGAACTTCCCCCGGTCCGGGAATCGGGTCGGGCATCTCGACCCATTTCAGGACCTCCGGGCCGCCGTGCTCACGTACCTGGAATCCGTACATGGGGCCTCCACTATTTGCAGCACTGCGCCTTGAAAGAAGGTAGCAAGAAAAGGCAGCCCCGCGTGGGCCGTATCAACGGATGTGTGCGGCATACCCCCTTTTCAAGGTGGGGTCTCTGTTCAACTGCTTCAGGCGCACCAACGCGCAAGGCGATGGTGCGACGCACCACAATCAGAGAAAGACCCCTCGGTAATACCTAGGGTAAAAAGCACTTAACACCCTCCTCGAACCCCGCAGGGCTGATAACCATTCTAGTACCGACATGGCCGAGGCACAAGGCTTGTCGTGAATTAAAGCGGTCCGGCGGTGACCTTCAGTCTTTGTCTGAGGTAAAGAGAGCATCCAGGAGCCTGCGGCGAAACTCAGGCGAGGGCGTTGCACCGGTCGCTGCCTCCCGCTCCTGCCGGCAAATGGCGAGCATGCGTCGCATTCCGTCCACGGTATCAACGCACTCCACACAGTCGGCCAGGTGCAGCTCCAGCTCCTGGCAACATCCCTGGTCCAGTTCGCCATCAAGATAGGCCGAGAATCGCTCCAGCAAATCTTTACAGTGGCCGTCAGTTGAGCTTATTGCCTTCGCCATGATAGACCCTCTCAAATTCCTGATAGACCATGCCCCTCGCCCGGTGCAGCCTTACCTTCACTGCAGATTCAGTGAGGTCGAGAATCTCGGCGACCTCCTTGGTGCTCATGCCCTCCAACTCTCGCAATACCAGAACCTGCCGGTAATGAGCTGGGATGGCAGCAAGGGCCTCATGAAACTTGGCCCGCACTTCGGCAGAAAGGACCTCAGAGTCCGGGGTCGGACTCAGGGGCGAATCGATTCGTACCTCTCCCGCTGTCTGCGTCTGCAAATCCTCAAAGGGTACATGGCTGCGCGGTTCATTCTTCTTCAAGCGGCGCTTCTTCAGGCACGCGCTGGAGGCAATTTTGAGGAGCCACGTGAGCAGACTGGCGTCCCCCCTGAACCCTTTCAAATAGCGGTAGGCGGAGACAAATGTGTCCTGGACCACGTCCTCGGCATCTTGCTCCTGCCCGCACATACGAAAGCCAAATCGAAAGATCCGGTTCTCGTAGCGTGCAATCAACTCTTCGAAGGCGGCGCGGTCGCCACCATTCTGAAATCGCTCCACCAGGCTCTGATCATCCATCCCCTACCTCACCCGCTCTCACCGCACGGCCACGCGGTCAGCCTCCATCATAGGTTGGTGGGAGGAGTTGTAAAGGCCCATTGGTGAAGGCCAGGAATCGAGGGACTTTCTGCAACGTGGCGAACAAAGAGGTCGAGGCAGTCGGGGTCGAACTGCGTCCCTCGCCCCTTCATCAACTCGTCCATGACCTGGTAGGGTTGTAGCTTGCGGCGATAGGAACGATCAGTGGTCATGGCGTCGTACGAGTCGGCGATAGCCATGATGCGCGCCGGCAACTCGATCTCTTCCCGACGCAAGCCGTCGGGGTAGCCTTTGCCATCCCATCGCTCATGGTGGTGGCGGATGATTGAGCCGGCAGAGGAGAGGAAAGAGATGTGGCTGACCATGCGCTGTCCCACAGCAGGGTGCTCTCGGATTGCCAGGAACTCCTCGTTGGAAAGACGTCCGCGTTTGAGGAGAATGCTCTCGGAAATACCGATCTTGCCGACGTCGTGCAGCATTCCGGCGAACATGATCTGGTCGAGTTGCTCGTTACCAAATCCCATCACGTCGGCAACGACCATGCACATACTGGTGACTCGCTGCGAGTGGCCATGGGTGTAGTGGTCTTTGGCTTCCAATGCAAGAGCCAACGCCCCCACCGTGTCGAAATAGGACTTCTCCAAAGACCCGCGGTTGCGGAGATTTGCGCAGGCGATGGATGCGGTATCGGCAATGGACTGCACCAGGCGCCGCTCCGTACTGCTAAACTCGCCGTTCCCTTCCCGATCCGTGAGGTTGACGACACCGAAGACCTTCCTCTTGCCGGCGGTGGAATCGAGCAGCGGTATTGACAGGAAAGCCTTCCCCTTGCCGCGGCCGCTGGTCATTCCGGCCAACTCCACGTCTTCTACGTAGACAACCTCGGCCCCTTCCATCACCCGCTTGACAATGGGGGAGTCATCAAGATCAATGGGCTGGCGCTGGATCTCAGGCGGTATTCCCAGTGCTTCGGCCACGGTAAGTTGACCGCTCTCTGGCGCCTCGAGAAGGATGGAGAGGCGTCGACAGTTGACCATCACCTTGAGCGTCTCCAGCAACAACTGAACCGCCTCTTCCATGGTCCCGGCGGCATTCAGCCGGTTGGAGAAATCCAGCAGTGAGGAGATGAGGGATGTCTGCTCTCCAACCTGTTGCTCCAACTCCTGATGGTAACGGAGCTCGAGAGCTTTGGCCTCTCGGCTTCGGCTGAGCACCTCGTGCTGGCCAAAGGCCCGCGCCAGCATGGACCCGACTTCATCCAGGCCAAAGGGCTTGGGCTGCACTGAGAACGCACCACTACGCACCAGACGAACCGCACCTGTGACATCATCTTCTGCCGATAGCGCTACGAATACAGACTCCGGATAGTGGCTCTGCAGTTCCTCAAGCAAAGCACTGCCGTCACCATCGGGCAACCGAACTTCAGAGACAACTACGGCCGGCGAGTGAGCGAGAGCCTCGAGGCCCTGCCTGAGCGTGGTGGCCTCCAGTACCTCTGTCGCCAGAGGCTTGCCGGCCAATGCAATTATGCGGCGAACGGCATTGCTCGGCTCGACAATCAGCAATCGTCTCGTTGGCTCCATACAGCTCCTTTCCGCACCCATCCTACCTGCGCCCTCGTCCGGCGGCAAATTTCCTGTTAACTCAGATTGACAACGACAGACACTTCTCTCCGCAGCGACTACCGTGCTATACTCAGCCCATGAAATGCCCGAAGTGCGGACAGGAACAACCGGCTGCTCGTGATTGCGCATATTGTGGCATCGTCGTCGAAAAATATGCTGACCGCAAAGGCATGTCTCAGCCTCCGCCCCCAGGGCCGCAGCCGCACACCCAAAAGCCACAGCCGCGCCCCTCGGGAAGAGCCGATGGGCGTGGTCCAAGCCGGCCTTTTGCCTTCTCCTCCATCTCGTCAGCATGGCCGCAAGCGGTCTCTGTCCTCGGTTTTGCCAGGGAGCTTCTGATTCCCCCCACCGCGGCGCGACGGCGCTTCTACTCCAGTCTGGCCCGAATGGTGCGCAGTGGCGTTGGCCTGGAAGAGGGGCTGCAAACCTTGCAACTGACCGGTCGCGGAGCGCTGCGAGACATCTCCACAGCTGCCCTTAGAGGCCTCCGAGCCGGACTGCCGCTGGCGGAATCGCTGGCCGCGGTACCCCGGCTCATTCCCTGTGCGCAACGCACGATTCTCCACGCGGGGGAGACTACCGGCCACCTCTCAGAAGTCCTGGACCAGCTAGAGGCAATGGATGGCGACACTCTGGCCCTCTCCCGCAAGCTGCTGGCGAGCATGGCATATCCCCTCGTGGTGCTCTTGATGTCGTGCGTCATCATGCCTTTGCCTACCCTGGTACTGGGTAGTGTGGGAGCATACGTATCCGAAGTGGCCGGACGGATCGGCGGCCTCCTGACAATTATCAGCCTGTTATGGCTCTCTCTTCGGGCGCTGTCACTTTCGACGCCGGCGATCTTCCGGCGGGCACCGGCAAGCCTCGAGCAGCTACTGCGTCCCGGTCGCAAGTCCCTCTTCTTCCTGGTACTGCGCTCCTCCCTGCGCAGCGGTGTGCCCATCAGGGAGGCCCTGGGTATCGGGGCCATGGTCTGGGACAGTCTGCAGAATCGGGAGTTCTTTGCCAGCGCGGTCTCAACCCTCGACGGGGGCGGGACACTGACGCAAGCGCTCTCGCCCATGCTCGAAGCTGAGTGGGTGGTGATTCTCGCCACCGGTGAGAAGAGCGGGACGCTGGAGGAGAGCTTCGCCGAGCTCTTCGAGGCATACAGCCAACGCGCAGCAGCCCGGCGCAAGGTCCTTCTGATTGTGGCCACGGTTCTGCTCACGGTGGCAATTTTTGCCTATACCGCCAGTCAGGTGATGGGTGCATACCAGCAAACGGTGGAGGCCCCGATGCAGGAACTTGAGTTGATGATGGACCGAGAAATGCGGGGAATCTGGAATGGGCTGTAGGACCTTGGTCAGACTGCTTGAAATGCGCCGGGCCACTGGCTATTCTATGGGCCAAGCTGGACCATAATGCGGACGTGAAACGTAGCGGCGCAACGGACGTGAAAAGGAGAGGTCATATGAAAGGTCGCACTGCAGCCATCTGGATTCTTGCCCCGGCACTGCTGATGTTGGGGGCCTGCTCAGGTTTTTTCGACACTGGAAACACCGTTGGTCCAGGTAGCAGCGCCGATGCCTTTGTCGGGGGCGACGTCTTCCAGACCCTCTTCGGCAACGGACCAGGTGAAGCTTGCGGTTTCGACGGCGAATGTCGCATTGGACTGAAGTGCGTTGAGGACCTCTGCACTGTGGTGGGCGAGGGGGACGAGAACAGCCTCTGCATTCTCTCCGACGACTGTGCCGATGGTCTCGTCTGCAGTTTCGACACTGAACATCTCGACCAACCCAAGACCTGTGTCCCCCAGGGTGATGGCGAGCAATGGGATACTTGCACCACCGACAAGGACTGCCAGAAGGGCTTCTTCTGCCAACTCCTCTCCTTCACCGGCACCTGCCAGGCATCGGGCTCGGGCGACGTCGGTATCGAGTGCGAAGATACTGGTGATTGCGTTGCCGGACTTTACTGCGGCGTGGACGGCCGGTGCGGCATCATGGGGGCCCAGGTTCCCCTCTTCACCGGGGAGGACTGTGAGCCCTCATCGGTAATCGGTGGCCCCGCCAGGGCCCTCTTTGAGATACCCCGGAAGGGACAGCCACTGAAGGACTTCTACCGTCTACCATTCCCCAATGACATCCGTATCGTTGACGGCAAGATGGACCTTTCTGGCCACCCGACGCCAGGTCCCGGGGCTGTTGGCTACGACATTGCCGCACGCGTAATCGCGGCGATGGAAGAAGACATGTCAGCCTATGGTACCAATCCCGTGGTCTACTTTCGCTTCTCCCAGACTCCGGATCTGGGCTCCATCAAGACGGGCGAAGAAGCCAACGTGATTCTGGTTGACGTCACTGACCCACTGCTGTCTGGATACGGCAAGAAGCAGTCCCTGAGTTGGGTGGCGAGTACCGGTCGTGGCCTCTACATCTGCCAGAACTACCTCGCGGTCTATGTGCCCTGGGCCCGCCCTCTTGCCGGCGAGCGCACTTATGCCGTGATGCTGCTTGACACCGTCAAAACCGACCCCTCGGAAGATTCTGGTGAAAGCCCGGCAGGGTTTGCCGCCGACGCTGACTTCAAAGCAATGGTCAGCGACGCCAAACCCACCGATGTCGACATGATGGCTGCGTGGGAGGCGTACGCACCGCTGCGCGACTTCCTCGGTACCCAGCCCGCTGCCAACATGGGCATCGCCGCTGGCAATCTGGTCAGCGCCGCCGTTTTCACCACCGCCAGTCCCACGGGCCGGTTGGCGAAGTTCAAGGAGGAGATGGATACCATTGCCCTCCCCGAAATAGTCGATGCCGTGGTCTGCGATGTTGGCACCACGTCTCCCTGTGACGACGGTTTCACCGGTGATGACCACACGCGTGGCTGCATGTCGGTGAGCCCCGATTTCGTCGAAATACAGGGACTCGCCAAGGTACCAGTCTTCCAGGTAGGCGATAAGCCCTACATTGAACCCAAGAACGGCGGTGGTATTGAGTTCGATGCCCTGGGGCGTCCGGTGGTACAGAGCTTCGAGGATGTTTGCTTCTCCATGACCCTGCCCCGCAGCACACCGCCACCGCAGGGTTGGCCGGTGGTGCTCTACGGACATGGCACCGGGGGTAACTATCGCAGCCACATCACTGAAGGGGTGGCTGCCCAGCTCTCCAATTTCATGGTATGGAATGAAACCACCGAGCTCTTTGACCGTCCCGTCCAGGCAGCGGTCATGGGGTGGGACCAGGTGATGCACGGTCCTCGGGTCGGACCAGCTCCACTGGACCCTGACTCACTGGTCTTCAACTTCCGCAATCCGCGGGCCGCCCGGGGCAACTTCTCTCAAGCGGCGGCGGAGACCATGGTGCTGGCGCGGCTGCTGGCGGAATGGAACGCACAGGGCCAGGATATTGCCGGCGCTGACGACATTATTGACCCGGACTCCGTGCTCTTCTTCGGACATTCCCAGGGTGGCATCTCTGGCCCCCTCGCCATTCCCTTCGTTGATGCCGTGGATGCCATGGTCATCAGCGGTACGGGTGGCGGGCTCATCGAATCGCTGCTCTCCAAGTCTGCACCGGTGGACGTCAAAGACGGTGTCATCGTCGCCTTGCAGGACGAGAATGTCGGACGAACCCATCCCGTCCTTTCCCTCATTCAACACTATTATGACGCGGTGGACCCCATCAACTATGGGGAGAAGCTTTCCTACAGTCCTGTGAATGGGCATAAGGTCGCAACCTTCCACCCCTTGGGGCTCACTGATATCCACACTCCGCCGAAGACCATGAAGGCTCTCTCGCAGGCGATGCGCGCCATGCTCGCCAAGTCTCCGTCCCTCGCCGAAGACGACTACGAACCATTTGGCGGCGTCCAGCAAGTGGAATTGCCCTACAAGGTAAATGGAGTTCTCACCGTCGAATATGGTCTTCCCCCAGAAGACGGGCATTTCGTGGTTTTCCAAAATGAAGACGCCATCCGTCACTACAAGAACTTCATCGGGTCAGCCATTCTGGATGACAAGCCATACGTTGTGAAATAGACCGCGCACACTCCTACACGCGCCAGGTTGCGCGCGCCCCTCACACACGCACGAGCTATATTTTTGACAGCCGATCCAGGTGTGATCTAATGGGTTTCGGAGGTGAATGATATGCTTGGTACAATCTCGGAAGGAATCCTTAAGTGGAAGGCCGCCCGCACCATGGATCACGCAGTGCGTGCGACTACCATCGCGGTCTGCTCACGGAAGGGCGGCGTTGGCAAGACTACAACTACCGTCCATCTTGCTGTGGCTGCTGCCCGTTGGCATGCGCGCCGGGTCCTGATTGTGGACATGGACCCTCAGGGTCATGTCCTCACAGCTCTTTCCGGCTGTGTGCGGCCTGGGGGGGCGCGACCGCTGTCGTCCGTCTTCATGGACAAAAAGGGCGACATTCTCGACAGTTGCCTGCCCACCAACCTTCCGAATCTTTGGGTGGTACCGGCTGACTCCAGGTTGGAAGAAGTCCAGATGCTACTCTCCTCTCGCATCGGCAGAGAGTTTGTTCTCAAGGGCATGCTGGCGAAGGCCGAGGACATGTTCGATCTGATTGTCATCGACTGCCCACCAAACCTCGATACCCTGACCCTGAATTCCTTGGTTGCTGCCCATCAGGTGGTTGTGCCCACTGACCTCTCGCTACTC
>CALGBT010000355.1 GCA_937884235.1 uncultured Pseudomonadota bacterium | reverse complement strand
CCATACGGTCCGAAAGACTCGGGGCAGCTGCGCCCGGTGGCGATGGTCGCCGCCCCACCCATGCACTGTGCGGTGACGCGGATTTCCGTCCCTGCGGGAACCGGGAAGTCCACCGCCCGGTCAGCCGCGTTCAGCGTCCATGGGAAATCCTGGCATCCCTGCAGGGTACTGTCGTCACCACTGGTGTAGCAGAGGCGTAGATGGTCGCACCCGCCAAAGGGAAAGAGCCCGGGGTATGCTGCGGCCGGGGCACCGTAGACTGACACCGCCAGGACCCCGGCCTCATGACAGCGCCCGGCGGCACAAAGCCAACCTGACGCGCACGGTCGCTGGGTATCGCACTGGTAGACCACCTCCTCCAGTCCCAGATCGTCGTGGCAGGTTGCCAGCGCTGGGCATAGGAGTACCAGGAAAATAGCCTGTCTGATGCCCAACGGGGGTTTTGGGAGCAATCTTCTCATAGCTCAATCAATATTCTGGCGCAGCGGATTTCTGCGTTCGGCCCACCGCGACCGTGGAGTCGAACGGATCTGAGGTCCAGGTCCAGCCTCTTTTCGGCAGCTACTCTACACGCTGACCCGGGGGGGAACAAAGGAAAAAGCAGCCGGTCGGTGAGGCTTCTGCTACTGCCCAACGGCTGGCTCCGATTGGTTGGTGCCTGAGAGGCAGCGATGGTACCAATGCCACGTGCCCACCGGTGGTCCAGCACCTTCAGCCGACCCTGGCAGAGGGCAGAAATTTCGGTAGGGCAGGGGCATCTCGGTCAGTGCGCAGGCCGGGGCAAACGCATCCAGGTAGAGTCCGTCGTTACCGCCGGTGATGTCCAGGGGAAAGATTGGACCGGCCACGGGGGATGCCGCCAGGACAGGCTCCGCTTCGCCCAAGGGAGCCTCCATGATAAAGCTCAGCGGGGCGGTGGTGTAGCGGTGATAGACCTGGCAACCATCGTCTTCGTCACTGCGACTCAACGAGTAGATGACATCCACCTGGACGCGGTCCCCCGTCTTGCTGCCGAATTCGTGGAAGTAGAGTTGTGCCGAGCTGTCAGCGATGCCCGCCTCGATGATCATGGGCACCGGCACGTATTCACCGTAGCCGACGTAGGGCACCTGGCAACCGGCTTCGTCCTCCTCGGCTTCGTCGACTGTGGCGTTGCAGGTAGGAACGTTGTCAGGCAGCTCCTGCGTGCCCGGAACCATGGCGGTGAAACCCACCTGCCAGCCTGGCGTGTTGGTGACATCGATCTCCTGTCCCACGACGATACCCGCAGCCGGCCCTTTGATGGTGAAGGCGAAGGCGCTGCCCTGGAAGATGGCGAGGTGGATGAGCCCATCGGCCCCCAGCGCCGCGGCGCTGAGTACCGGTGGTGCAACCTCCAGTCCCTGCCCCCACTGGGCCGATTCCGGCGTGGTATCCGTGGTGCATCCCACGCTCAGCGCCAACCAGAGCAACAGGTGGAGCGACGGGCAGCTCCTGCGCAGCAAAGGCATGGTCGCCTCCTAGTAGAACTCGATGTCCACGCAGCCCGTGTCGCTGAGGTAGGAACAGTTGGTGCCGTTGGTGTCGCAAACCCAGGTCTTGACGCTGTATTCGTAGCCCACAGTGGTTCTGGACGATGGGTACCAACTGGAAGACGACGTGAGAATGATGTCGGGGCGGTGGCAGGTGTCGCCGTCGCCTTCCAGATCCAGGGCTTCCCGCCAGGTGATGCCGGACGTGGTGGAGGTGCACACCGCCTGATCCGTGACATTGGTGAAGTCGATGCAACTGCCGGCGCATCCCCCGCTGCAATAGTACTCCAGTGCCAGCTGAAAATAGACCTTCCCCCCATCATCATCTACTTGGTCGATGGCATAGGCGCTGGTGAGGAAGAACTCCAGGTCCTCGCCCAATGGCACGCGACCGCCCTCGACGCCATCGCCGCAATCGGCGGAGTCGTAGTAGGCATCGGAGGTGACGTAGCGGCCGGCGGAGGTGTAGCGACCGTAGGCGTCACCGGCGGGAATGCGGTAGCGATCGCGGTAGGCATCGTAGGAGGCCCAGCAGCCCTGGTAACCGTTGGCGGTGACGGTTGTACCGACAGTGCTCATGGCCATGGTGGTGCCGCCACCCTCAAGGAGCATCTGGAAGTCCTCGTCCGAGACGAGGACGAACTTGATGTCGTCGGGGCCGGGCAAAATGATACTTGCACCGTCGTCTTCGCCGGGCTTGGCGAAAGCGTCAGGGGCGGAGAAAAGAAGTGCGGCGGTGCCGAGGACTGCGAGTGCTGCAGTAGCCAGTGTTCTCATGCATCTCCCTCCATGCGGTTGTTGCGGGGCAAGACCGTGGGCCCCCCCGCGGTGGTGAACATCACTTAACTATCGGACAGAAGCGTGCCAAACCTTACCGGTAAACTATTTTCCTTCCATGGCCGGCTGCATCAGGCGAGCATTTCTTAGCAATGGGTACCTGCTGAAGCTTCTTGAGGAGCTGGTCTGGCGATCTGGTGGTCCCCGTGTTCCACCGGAAGTGTCCCAGAATGAGACGAATAATGCTGAGCCATCTTGCTTCCCAGGGTCGGATCAACAGGCAAGGCATAGGGCGCGATAATGCATCTCCTGCCAGTGAATCGACATATACACAAAATCGTTGTGCGAAGACATGCGAGAAGATACGATCATAATCGACACTTGTAGGAAGTTATAGAGATATGCTGGTACTGGCGGTCACAGGCTCCTTTGGATCCTTTGCTCTCCAGGGAAAGCAATGCGGGGAGGGGGAGGGATGTTCGTCGACTTGTCCGGGGGGGACTACAAGGAAC
>CALGBT010000354.1 GCA_937884235.1 uncultured Pseudomonadota bacterium | reverse complement strand
AAGCATCGCAAGCCGAGCCCGGGGAAGGACGCGGTGATAGGCCTGGATGTCGCGGGGGGTCGCCTCACGTCCCAGATCCTGCGTCTCGGAAATGAGCGCATAGACTATCGCCGTGGCCAGGGAAGCATCCATCTTGCCGCCCAGCGCTTCGAAATACTCAAGGACTCGAGTCGTACAGCACCCGGGATCATCAAAGATATCCGCAAAGTCAGCATCCACACGAGCCGGATCCGGATGATGGTCGATGACAATATTGGCTCTGCGGTTGGCAGGAAACGAGTTGTTGCCCGCCCCCGGGCGCGTATCCACCAGGGCGTGACGATCCCGGCTGCCCAGCCGGCGGGGGGTCCGCTTGAGCACGTGCAACGGAATGCGCAGCAACCTCACCATGGTGCGGTTCTCCGCTCGGCCCAGGTTACCGCCGTAGACGATTCGGCTCTTTCCGCCAAATTGCTCGGCAAGGCGGGCGAGCATCCAACCAGAAGCAATGGTATCCGGGTCAGGGTTGTCATGCAGGAAGATAACCAGCCTGTCTCCTGACATGATGACTTCGCGCAGTGCCGCTGCCCGCACTTCAATTGTCCCGGTCATGAAGCCTCCTTTCTTGGCACCACTCTACATCAAAAGGCGCTCGGGTGACACACTGAGCTTGCAGCCTCAGCGCCAGCGTTCTACATTGACTCACATCGCGCTCAAGCACCTGAACCTTGTGCCCGAGACAGGTCCGGCAGCACCAGGGAGTTGACCATGGCCAAATGGAAGAAGACGTTGTTCATTGTGGGCAGCCTACTCATCCTTGCCGCTCTAGCCCTAATGATCCCCGGCCCCTCTCCCGAGGTTCCACAGCTAGCCGATTCTGCCCCCTTCGTCTGGGACCGCACCGGCTACTGGTCGGAGCTCCAGAGACAGTTCGAAGATGCGCGCACCAAGAACTGCCCCGCCCTCTCCAAGGACATTGAGGACCGCCTGCTGCGTGTCGACAGGCTCTTGCAGGAAGTTGAGAACAACCGGGTCCCACCTGAAGCTCAACTCCTTGGCTGGCTGGAAATGGAGTTCTTTGAACTGGCCCCACTAGTGGCTGCCTGCCCCCAGAAAGCAAACCGCTTCGTTCGCCTGCAAACTGGCATCAGAACCGCCCTGAAGCGACGCTCCCAGGACTGGGACATGAGCTTGCGAACTTCCCGCGAGACACTCTACAGAGTACTCTACGGGTCCCGCGCCGCGGTGGAAGAGGTCCTGCTCCAGAGCCAACCTGACCAGGTGAAGGCACTCCAGGAGGCCTCCGACGAACCTTCCGCCACACCCAGTGCCAAGATCCTGGGGATGACCGTGCACAGTGGCGACATTCTCCTGAGCCGTGGCACCGCTCCAACCTCAGCGCTCATCGCCAGGGGGGCTGACTTCCCGGGCAATTTCTCCCATGCCGCACTAGTCCACATCGATCCAGAATCCTCTCTCGCATCCATTGTCGAAGCGCACATTGAGGAGGGCGCAGTTGTCTCGTCGCTGCGTGACTACCTTACCGACCGGAAGGCCCGTGTCATGCTGATGCGGCTACGCGCCGACCTGCCTGCCACCAGAGAAGACCCGCTGCTGCCGCACAAAGCTGCGACCTTCGCCCTGGAGCGAGCGGTCAGTGCCCATATTCCCTACGACTTCGAAATGGACCGCGCTGACCCGAACAAGCTTTACTGCTCTGAATTGGCCTTTGATGCTTACCAGCGACTGGGGGTCAAATTGTGGGCGGCAGAATCCACCATCAGCTCTCCCGGACTCGCTAGTTGGCTGGCTGCCTTCGGTGTTCGCAACATGACAACATTGGGCCCATCTGGCCTGGAGTACGATCCCCAATTGAGCGTCGTCGCAGAGTGGCGTGACCTTGACGCACTCTGGCAAGACCACCTCGACAATGCCGTCGTCGATGCCCTGCTTGAGGCTGCGGAGGGAGGGCTTGAGTTGGACTATTCACTCTGGGAACTTCCCCTCGCCAGAGTCGCCAAAGCAGTCAGCGCGCTACTCAACAAGATGGGCAAAGTCGGCCCCATCCCCGAAGGCATGTCGGCAACTGCAGCCCTCCGCAACCGGTGGTTTTCCGCCCGGCAGGTGGACCTGATGCAACGGGTGGCAAAGAAGGCTGACGCCTTCAGCACAAAGGAGCACTACCGAGCGCCGTACTGGCTACTAGTTGATTTCGCGCGCACAGCCATTAAGGAGTGATTCTGCTAGAGGCTGATCTCTGGCTCCCAACCGCCGCCTTCAATTAGCTCACTGATACTCGGAACGCGAATCTCGTCAGGCAATACCAGAACGGCCCCGAAAGGATAGTGCCGCTGCGCCATGGTGCCAAACTGGCCGCGCAATCCCGAGGCAAAGCGAACACCCACAACCTGCCCGGAAGGAGCAATCGTCAATCCAGTCAACGTTTCCAAGTATTTTCGAAGGGGTGAGTAGCGGTACTCGTATCGTTTCATTCGTCTCCATGCTGCGTCACTGAAACGCTCACCGTGATGGTCGCACTTATCCCGTGAAAGTCAAGCCCATCTTCGCAGGATCAAGCCGGGCAAAGCAGAGCCCGGGGAGAAACCTGGCGCGCGAGGAAATGTCCGACGAGGTGAATCGCACGGGTACTATTTGATGGTCAGACTCAACGTGTAGGAATTGGAAACCTGCTTGGTGAAACCGGCAACCCGCAACAGATAAGTAGCGGAAGTCTCGGTGGAGAACACCACGCCCTCATTGTCGGTACTGGAAGCGGAGCTGTCTTTGGGGGTCAGACAGTCCCCCTGCTTGTACAGGTAGAG
>CALGBT010000353.1 GCA_937884235.1 uncultured Pseudomonadota bacterium | reverse complement strand
CTTGTCTACTGACGTCTTCATCGAGCCCGGTACCTTCAAGGCCCCTTGCAAAAGCGATGATGAGTGCATCTCCGGAGTTTGCCTTGAAATCACCAGCGGCGTCAGCGTTTGCAGCGAGGAGTGCATCGACGATTGTCCCGAGGACTGGGAGTGTCGCGGCGTCAGCCAGGGAGGCTCCCTGGTCTCCTTCCTCTGCTTCCCACCCCTGGACCGACTCTGTCAACCATGCATGACCGATGTCGGATGCACTGGCAACAAGAACCTCTGCCTCGATGTCGGCGGCGTCCTTAGTTGTGGTCGCGATTGCAGTAATCTCGCCTGCCCCAATGGCTACAATTGTGTTGAGAAGACCAGCATCGACGACACGACTGCCCTCCAATGCGTCCCCGCCAACGGGCACTGCCAGTGTACCCCCGAGAACATGGGCAAGGCCTTCGCCTGCGAAATTGCCAATGAATTTGGCTCCTGCCCCGGCCAGCAGCTCTGTCAGGAAGACGGTTCAATGGCTACCTGCGACGCGGCCCAACCGGCCGCTGAAGTTTGCGACGATGCAGACAACGACTGCGACGGCTTCGTGGACGAGCAGGTTGATCTAGGCCCATGCACCGTGCAAAACGAGTTCGGCGAGTGTTCGGGACTGCGCGTCTGCATCCACAACATGGGCGAATCATGCACCGCCCCGCTACCAGTCAAAGAAGTTTGCGACACCCTTGATAACGATTGCGACGGGCTGGTGGACGAGGACTTCAAGACAGAGGACGGCCTTTATGGGCTGCTGCAGCACTGCGGCGGTTGCAGTAAAAGCTGCGTCGGCAAATTTGCCCATGCCAACGAGATTATTTGCGATACCGACAGCACCCCCGCCACCTGCCAACTCGTCTCTTGCGAACCGGGCTTCGTCCTGGCACAGGGCTCACTCTGCCTGCCTCCCATCCATCACCTGTGCGAACCTTGCACCGGCGACGCCGCATGCGTCGGCGCCAATGATCTCTGCCTCCAGATGAACCCTGCCGACACCCAGACCTTCTGTGGTCGTGACTGCAGCCCAGACAACGAATACGAGGTCGACTGCCCTACCGGGTATGTCTGCACCCAACTTGAACTTGGCGGCGAGACGCACGAACAGTGCATGCCCACCAACAGCACCTGTGATTGCTCGGAGCTCTCTGATGGGCAGGTCAAACCGTGCCAGGCGGCCAACGAATTTGGGTTCTGCTACGGGGTTGCCACCTGCGACCCCACCGCCGGCTGGGTTGGTTGCTCAGCCAAGACCCCCGCAGAAGAAGTCTGCGATGGCTTTGACAATGATTGCGATGGCGTCGTTGACGACGAACTTACGGGAGCCCCCTGCTCCGTCGAGAATGATTTCGGAGTTTGCACCGGCACTACCGTCTGCCTCGGCATCGAGGGCACCATCTGCACCGCTCAGCCACCGGCCCCAGAGGTCTGTGATGGCAAGGACAACGACTGCGACGGTGCCGTCGACCAACCCTTCGCATCTAGTCTGCTTGATCCCGACGGCAACGTCATGGGCCTGGTCTACGACATCACCAATGACAATTGCGGCGGCTGCGGGATTCCTTGTCAGCCCAGTGGTGCCGCCACTCAGGCTGTTTGCGCAAGTATCGATGGAATGGCTTTCTGCCAGACTACGGAATGCAAGCCAGGCTACTACATCTACCAGGAACAGGCCTGCCTGCCGATCCCACAGGCTAACCTCTGCCTTCCCTGCGACGGCGATGTTGACTGCATCGGCCCCGGAGATCAGTGCCTAGACTATGATTCCGGCGGTTTCTGCGGCCGCGATTGTGGCCAGGACAGCTCCTATTCCGTAGGTGGCCCCGGTGACCCGGGGTATTGCTCTGGGGAGGAAGGCGCACAAGGATGCTGCCCTTCCGGCTACCTCTGCAATGACGGCCAATGCCGCAGAGAGAGCAACGACTGCGCCTGCGACGCGTCCGGCAAGCTGCGGCCCTGCAAAGAGGCCAATGAGAATGGCACCTGCAACGGAGTTGAAGTCTGCCTGGCCCAAGGAGTCGGAGCAGGTTGGCAGCCATGCAATGCCCTGGTCCCTGCCGCGGAAGTCTGTGATGGCATCGACAACGATTGCGACGGCCTCGTCGACGCCCTCGACGACTCCATTGACACCGCCACCGCCCCCGGATATCCCGACTGCTTCAATGTCACCGCGGCTTGCAGCGGCGAGTGGGTCTGTGCGGCCATCGCCGGACAGTTCCAATGGACCTGCACCGCCCAGCAGCCGACGCCAGAGCTCTGCAACGACATGGATGACGACTGTGATGGTGCGCTGGACGAAGATTTCACCAAGGACGGTGCGTTCACGCTCCTCGAACACTGTGGTCGGTGCGGACTGGACTGTCGGACTGCACTGGGACATCTGCAAACTGACGCCAACGGTAAGGTGATCCCCGGCGCTGTCACC
>CALGBT010000352.1 GCA_937884235.1 uncultured Pseudomonadota bacterium | reverse complement strand
GCCGAGGACTGGGCTCTTGAGATGGGTATTCCCCGGGCTTATGGGTCATACCAGGAGTTGCTGGACGCGGGTGGAATTGACGCGGTCTATGTGCCGCTGCCAAACGCCCTGCATGCACCCTGGACAATCCGCGCCTTGGAGGCTGGCTACCCGGTCCTTTGCGAGAAGCCATTTGCGCTCAGTGCCATGGAAGCCAACAAGGTTCAGGCTGTCTCCCGGCGAACGGGTCGTCCGGTAGCCGAGGCCTTCATGTATCGCTTCCACCCGCTCTTCGACAAGGTGCGGGAGATCCTTGATGCGGGTACCATCGGGGCTCTTGTCTCCATCAGCAGTTGCTTCTCCTTCTGCAACGACGACCACGGCAGCATCGTGGCCTCGGCGGAGTTGGGGGGAGGGGCGCTCATGGATGTGGGGTGCTATTGTGTGAATTTCTCGCGGCTCCTTGCTGGGGCCGAGCCCATGCGAGCCGCAGCCTTGCAAGTGGGGGATCGGGTCGATGAGACCCTGATGGGCCTGCTGGAGTTTCCTGGTGGCATCCTGGCTCAGTTCGAGACGAGCATCGCCAGCGCGGAGCGTCACCAGGCCACCATTTGCGGGACCGAGGGGACCATCGAGTTGCCTTCGCCGTGGGTTCCGGGAGTTGCCGAGACCCAGATTCTGGTGCGCCGATGGGGGGAGCCTGACGTCGTTCTTCCCGTCCCCGGTGCCGATACCTATCGTCTGGAAATAGAAGACTTTGCGCGGGCCGTCGTCACTGGCGCCCCACTTCGATGGCCGGCCTCGGACGCGGTTGCCAACATGGCTGTCATTGATGCGCTCTTCGAATCGGCGCAGACCGGCTCCCATGTCGCTCTGGATTAGCCTGCTGGACCGGGGAGCGGATTTGCCGATTGACCTTCACCCATCTTCTTGACTGGCTCCTTTTCAACGTGCTAGATTCACAATGAATCCTACCAATGGAGGGGCATTCATGGACATTTCTTCCTTTTTGCAGATTACGTGGCTCTTTCCGGTTATTGGCGGTGCAATTGCTTTGCTCGTCTTGTGGAAGGTTGTGGGTGGCCTGCTGAAGGGGCAAGCTCAGGACCGTAGGCTGCTGCAAACCGGTGCCAAGGCCTCGGCACAGGTGCTCACGGTGCAGGCCACCGGGGCCTCGGTGAGCTATGGCGGCCATCGTCAGCCGCAGGTTGCATTGCGGGTGCAAGTGCAACCGGAGAGTGGCCAGCCCTTCCAGGCGCAACTGGTCTCCTACGTATCTGAACTGCAAATTCCCCAGATTCAGCCCGGTGCCGTGCTCCAGGTCCGCTACAACCCCTCCCAGCCGGCCCAGATGGCCATTGAGGCGTTTGGTGGTTCCATGCCCGGCACGGCAGCCCCCGCCGGGGCCGTGCCGGTCCCCATGACTCCAGTGCCCATGGCTCGCCAGGGGTTTCCCAAGGGCGCCATGATTGGCCTGGCAATCGGCCTCATTGGCATGGGCATTGGTCTGTATGTGGTGATGGTCAATGTCGGTGGTTTTGGCCTCGGCGCCAAGACCGAAACCGATAGCATCTGTGGCAAGGCTGCGGCCTGCTGCGAGAAGGTCTCCGAGGCCTCGAAGAACCAAGGGTCGGCCGAGAATTGCAAGAACCTCCGCAAGATTGGCGTTCCTGACAGCGCCTGCCAGAGTTCCTACGATGCTTTCAAGAAATCAGCCGAGTCCCTCAAGGTTACCTGCGAGTAGTCCCGTCTCCAACATTACTCTCTCCTGTGCTATTCTGCTGCCACACGGAGGAGAGATGAACGCTCAACTACTGATATTGGCGATGGTGGCAGTCTGCGTCGGCTGTGGCGGCGGAGTTTCGTCGAAGCCTGACATTTCCGGTGAATTCATCGGCCCAGCCCTCTCTGCCAATAAAGAGTGAGACACCTGGGTGAAGTAGTTTAGAGTAGA
>CALGBT010000351.1 GCA_937884235.1 uncultured Pseudomonadota bacterium | reverse complement strand
CTCTCGGTGTATGTGAGCGGGATTATCGACGGGGCTCTCTATGTGGTGCAACGCAACCTTACCTCCATCAACGGCGTGGTCTTTGCCCCCGACCACATGGAAGGTCTTATGGGCTTTGCCCAGGAGCAGAACGTCCTTGGGTCAGACAACCCGCTGCTCGCCGACAATCCGCCCACCAGTTCCGTCGACCCCGACCCGGATGCCAGCTACTTCATCGCCCGGCGCATCCCCGCCAGCTGGGACTGTGCCACCATTGTTATCAACCAGGAAGAGCTCTTCGGCGCGGATGCTCCCTGACGAAAGCCAGCCATGGTGGCGCGCACCGGTTGTCTTTTCGGTCCCGCGGGGTATTATCGGCTGGAAAGCATTTCTGGAGGTGGCCGGTGCGGGTGTTCGTGGGAGGAGTCGTAGCGACAATCATTGCCGTTTGTATCCTGGGGTCCGGGACGGCCAGAGCCGAAGAACTACCTCGCCCAGGGCACAACTGGGAACTCGCAGCCGGCTTCACGCCCCTGTCGTACGGCCTTTACGATGCGCTGGGCGGTGACGGTCATTTCGACCAGTTCACGACCCTCCCTGCGGCGGGGCTTGAGGTGGCAACCAACTACCACTATCGGCGATACCTGGTTTTGGGCGCCACTGCGGCCTACGTCTTCTCCCTGGGCCGGAGCAATTACTGGTCGCAGGACTATGAACCAGGCGTGCACCGCTTTCGACTGGGCCCGCAGCTGCAGCTGAGAGTCCCTGGCGAGAGTATCGAGCCCTTCGTCTCTTTGGGCGGCGGCCTCTCGGCTCTGAAGTCGAAGAACTACGGTGACAGCTACAATGCCACAGGCTTCTACGGTTCCCTGGGGCTGGGCGGCAACATCCACATGACAAGAAGCATTTCCATGTATGTCCGCAGCAATCTCACTTTCGACCACGCGGTCATCAACTCCATGGATGGCGGCTATCGCGATTACATGGAAGATGCTGGTGTGGTCTCATTTCTCATGGAAGTGACTCTTGGCATCCTGCTGCGCCTTTAGGACGCCCATGGTATCCGTAGCCATTGCTGGACTCATCTTTGGTTTCTTCGGGTCCATGCCTTTGGCCGGCCCCATCTCGGTGCTAGTCTTCTCCCGGGGCGTTCAAGGTCGCCTGAAGACGGGCTTCTTCACCTCCATTGGGGCCTCTCTTGCCGAGTCCATCTATGCCTTTGCCGCCTTCTGGGGGCTTTCGGCACTGCTGGAGGAATTCCCTGCAATTGAGCCCTGGTCGCGGGGGCTGGCCGCGGTACTGCTCACTTACGTGGGCATCAGCCTGGTGCGGGAGAAGGGGCTACCCAAGG
>CALGBT010000350.1 GCA_937884235.1 uncultured Pseudomonadota bacterium | reverse complement strand
GGTGCAGGATGTCACCGAGGAAGACCGATTCGTCCCCGTCCCCGATCTGCCCGGCCCCCCCCCGCCTCTTTGTCTGGATGAACTGGCCCCGCGGCCGGCACAGGCTTTCTTCTCAAAGGATTGCGCCGACCCCGAGTTGTGTCCTTGCAGTCCAGCCGATCTCGGGGAGGTCATCGGACACACCGTACGGCCGGCAACCACGGCAGTAGATTTGTGCGTCATGGAGTTGCAGGACTTCTCCGTCTCTGGAGCGCTGGTCCAGGCATCTGCCAACGGCGCCACCGTCCGGGCCATCGTCGATGACGACTATGCCGATGCCTCGGAATATGCGATTGCCGACCTGCTCGAAGCCGGGATTCCCGTGCTCGACGACGATGATGGCAGGATCATGCACAGCAAGTTCGTGGTCATCGATGGTGCAACCGTAGTTGTGACCTCAGCGAACTTTTCCTCCTTCGACAGCCTCTCCAATGCCAACAATCTGATAGTGCTGCGTTCGTCTGCCCTCGCCGGCATCTTCACCACCAGGTTTGAGCAATTCTGGGACGAGCAGGCCTTCCATAAGGTCCAGAATCCGGGTCCCATGGGGGCCAGCTTCAACGGCGTTGCTGCAGAGGTCCTGTTTGGACCTCATTGGGCAACCGTTGAGCGGCTCGTAGAAGCCATTGAGGAGGCACAGGTCGCAATCCACTTCTCCATCTTCGCTTTCACCCTTCAAGAGGTGAAGGATGCCCTTCTCTCCCGGTGTGGGGAAGTTGAGATTCTGGGCGTCTATGATGGGGGACAGGCCGCCAACAGCGACTCGGTGGTTGCCACTGGGTGGTGTAGCGGTGCAGATGTTCGGAAGGCAGCAGTGCAGCCCTCCCCGGGAGTCAGCCCGGACTACGGTTTCCGCAAATTGCATCACAAGCTGCTCATCGTTGACCCGGGTACCAGCGATGGCCTGATCATTACGGGGTCAACCAACTGGTCATACAGTGCGGCAACGAAGAACGACGAAGTGATGTTGACCTTGCGCGCCGCCGACGTCGTCGACGCCTTTGAATCGGAATTTCAAGCTCGCCACGCAGAAGCAAAATAGCGGATTGGCTAGGGGCAATCATCTGCCCAGAGTTGCACCGCGTCTTCCTTGATGGGCCAGGCCCGCCCGAAGGCGTAACGGTTTTCTGCTTCCAAACAGCCAGCCCATTTCTCAACCCGGTCCCAATCGCCCCGGGTGTACTTGTACTCAAACCAGGCTCCTCGAGGCACCATGACCGTGCCCTGAGCGATCCCCTGCTCGCTGCTCCAGGGCAGTTGCTGTTGCGTCCAACCGGAGGCAGACGTGGCCACATAGACTGGGGATTCCAGAGGTGTCCCTGGGGGCACGGCAACCCGCAGCGTTACACCCACCATCTCCACATCTTTGGCGGATGCAATGCCATAGTCGCACTCGACGACGAATTTGTCCTGGTCAGGCAGGACGACCCAGAGGCTGCGGTCATTGGCATCATGAAAATAGCCGGTATCGTACTCGTCAAGTTCATGCAACCCAGTCCTTTGGGCAACCGGGAGTCCATTCTTGCGCACTTGAGCCACCTCCGCATCCACCGGCCGAAACCGCAACTTGAGCGCCCGAGCGGGCACCGCGAAGCTACCCAGCCTGGGCCCCGCAGAGAGGCGCGCTCCGGTGGCGGTGGCCTGAAGTTCGTAGCTGATGGTGGCGCTTTCTCCGTTGGCGTGGTCCAAGGTCTCGCCATCGTCTTCGTAGAGGGTAAACTCCGAGAGTTGCTCTGCCGGGAAGAGGTCCAGCTGCAGGGGGGCCAGGGGGGCCTGGTCGCTGTACTGGAGGACCGGGCCGGTGGGGACAATGGCTCCGGCTCGCAGGAAGGTGGGCAGCGCCTGCAGAGTCAGGTTGACCGTGGTGTAGCCCGGGCCGGTGTAAGGGGCCCCGGAATACCATTCCAACCAATCCCCGGCCGGCAGGTAGAGTGTCCTTTCAACAGCTCCAACCTCGAGAACCGGCGCCACCAGCAGAAAGGGACCCACCATGCCCTGGGTACCCAGAGCGTAAGTTGTGGCATCCTCCTGGAATTCCATGGGCATGGCGCGCAGGAGCGGCAACCCGGTTTGATTGGCAATGCGAAAGAGGGAGTACAGATATGGCAGCAGACGATAACGTTCCCCAATGTGGATGCGACTGATCTCTTCAACTTCCGCGCCAAAAGACCACGGCTCCTGGTCGGGCGTGCCGGTGGCAACGTGGGCCCTGAAGAACGGAGATAGCGTGCCCACTTCAAGCCATCGGGCAAAGAGCTCCGGCGATGGGCTCCCGGTCCACCCCCCCACGTCACTACCCACGAAGGGCAGCCCGGAGAGCCCCATTCCCAGTAGCATGGTGAATGACGAGGAGAGGGATTCCATGGTGCTGGCGGCGTCGCCGGTCCAGACGGCAGCATAGCGTTGGATGCCTGCGAACCCAGCCCGCGTAAGGAGGAAGGGACGAGAATTGGGGCGCGCCTGCAGAAGCCCTTCATAGCTGGCCATGGCCTCGGCTAGAGCATAGGTATTGTGTACTCCGTCCATGGAAACAGGCCCCGCATCCCCCGTTGCCAATACGGTTCCGGGTACCGTGTAGAACTGCTCCTCCTTGAAGTTGGCCGGCTCATTCATGTCCAGCCAAACGCCCCGCACTCCGACATCTGCCAGGGCGGGAAAGAGGCTCCCCCACCAGGCTCTGGTGGCGGCGCGGGTAAAATCGGGAAAGACACTGGGACCAGGCCAGACCTCTCCCACAAAGGGGAGCCCGTCGGCGGTGGAAAGAAAATGGCCACCAGCCAGCCCTTGCTGATAGATGCTCCACGCCGGGTCAGCTTTCAGGCCCGGGTCGATAATGGCCACGGTCTTGAAGCCGATGGCGGAAAGGTCGTCCACGAGGCCCGCAGGGTCTGGGAAGCCCTGGGGGTCCCAGGTGAAGGAACGAAAGCCATCCATGTAGTCGATATCGAGCCAAATCGCATCAGCAGGAATCGATCGGTCACGAAACTCCTGGCAGATCGCTTGCACTTTGCTGTCCGGGTAGTAGCTCCAGCGGGCCTGATGGTAGCCCAGGGTCCATCGAGGAGGCATTGGCGGACGTCCGGTGAGGAAGGTGTAGCGCTCCAACACGGCATCG
>CALGBT010000349.1 GCA_937884235.1 uncultured Pseudomonadota bacterium | reverse complement strand
TCGTCATGCTGCTCCTCCTGGGTATGTTGATCGTGCTCTCTGAAGGCAGTGCGGTGGCGCCGTTCGTCTACGCCCTGTTCTAGGAGAGGCCGTAGCTGCCCGCAGAGGCAGCTGATTTGCCTTTTCTGTGCATTCCTGGAGAGGCCTGAGCGAAAGAGACGCGAGTTCCTCTCCGCTGTGGCTTTCAAATCACCTTCTCAAATGCTATGATGCGGCGCGTACGAGGTGTCGCGATGAAGGTTGCTTGTCCCAATTGCGGGCATACGCAGGAAACGAAGGTCGACCCAGCCATTGGTGCCTCAAGGGCCCGCTGCGAGAAGTGTTCCACGGCCTATCTGGTGCGGGTCAAGCAGAAGACCAAGGATGCCCAATCCCCTGACGAGAAGAGCTATGCCTGGTTTGTCCGCAAGCCTGATGGCACGGTTTTCAGTTTCCCTGGAGACCGCCAACTCCACGATGGAATTCGTCGTGGTTTCGTTGGCATTGAGGACGAGATCTCGGCTGATAGTACCAAATGGACCGGCATCAAATTGTTGCCGATTCTGGCTGCGGTTACCAACCGGGGTGAGGGCGGCAAGGCGTCGTCGCGTGACAAGGAGCTGACCCAGACCGGGGAGGGTAGCACTGCCCGTGGCATCGTGCCGGCCTCAACCGTCCCCGCAAGTAGTGAGCCAAATAAGGCTCCTGAGCCCCGTGTTCGGCTTGACAGCGCCCGTGCCCCGACCATGCGTCTGGATACTGCGGAGTCGGTGGAGGTCGCCAGTCGCCCTACCGTCGCCATGGAGGTTGTTTCGCCGCAACCGGTCTCCCGGCAGGAGGTGCCGACCCAGCCTGTCCCGTTGCCCGTCCTGGACGCGGCTGCGCCCAAGGCGCAGGAGGCGCCCGCTGCCCCCATCACCCCGCGGTACGTGCCGGGGCAGACGGCACCGGCACAGCCGGCAGCACGTCAACCAACCCCACCACTGGTAGCCGCAGATCTTTCGGTGGCGCCACAGACGCCATCGGCGTCCGGGGAACTCGACCCGGAATGGGGGGGAACCTGGGGCCCCCCCGTCGTTGACCCGAATGATATGACTGCGCTGACGCTGCACATCCGGCACCGTCGGCGCAACCTGGCCTTGGGAGTTCTGGGTGGCTTCGCCCTGCTGGTGGCGTTGATTGTTGGGAAGTCCTACCTGGACAAGCACTATGCTGATGTTGAGAAGGAGTCTCTGGCGGAGTTGACTGCGGAGAAGAGCGACCAACGGGCACCGGCGGTCATCGCCGATGTGGTTACCGCCAGGGCGGTGGCCACGGCTGACGTGCGAAGTGGCGACGAAGCCTCTGCCGACGGGGGCGCGCTTGATGCAACCGTCGCCCCAGTGTCCACGGCTGGGCTCCCAGATACTCGTGAAGCGAAGGATGTTGTGACTACCGATCTCGGGAGTGGGCCGGGCGGTGAGGCGCAAGACGTTGTGGGCACTGGTGTAGGCGGGAAGGATGTGGCCACACCCGGCACCGCTGCTCTTGTGGATGTGCCGATTGCTGCGGCAGTCGAGATGGAGCCGCGGCTTGCCCTCGTGGCTCCCGTGAAGGTGGTGGACGAGAGGGAGCAGCAGCGGCAGGAGAAGCAGGAAGCCAAGGAGAGGAAGGCGAGGGAGAAGCAGGAAGCCAAGGAGAGGAAGGCGAAGGAGAAGCAGGAAGCCAAGGAGAGGAAGGCGA
>CALGBT010000348.1 GCA_937884235.1 uncultured Pseudomonadota bacterium | reverse complement strand
TCTCGCAAGCGGCCACCCCTTGCTATTGGCTCGTCCAATCTGGCATGATCCAGCCGTAGCCAGAGTCTGGGAGGGAGTTATGAAGAGATTGTCCGGGTTGATGATAGTGGCTGTGCTTGCTGCGTGCAGTTCCACGGGTGAAACAGTGGTTGCCGATGTCGATGTCAACGGTGGCAGCCAATTCGGTGATTTCCGGGGCGAACAGACCGCCGCGCCGGACCTGATGGATCTCGTGGCCCCTGACCTCCCGGGGCAGACCGATGAATGGAACTTCGATGTCGGTCCAGATGAACCCTTTGTGCCCTGCTCTCCCGGGGATGGTTGTTTTCTCGACCCTTGCTCCGAGAACGCTCAGTGTCAATCAGGTTGGTGTGTGGAACACATGGGCGAGGGCGTTTGTACGCAACTTTGCACCGAGGAATGTCCGCCTGGTTGGGCCTGTAAATCGGTGGGCAGCGGGCCCGACCTGAACTACGTCTGTGTTTCGGGAGTGGCCAATCTCTGCAAGCCCTGTGCGACTACTGAAGGTTGCAAAGCCCCTGGCGGTGCCCAGGATGTCTGCGTCGACTATGGTGCGGAAGGTGCCTTTTGCGGCGGGAGCTGCATGGCCGACGAGGATTGTCCGTGGGGCTTCTCCTGCGCCGCATCGAAGACCGTCGATGGTGTTGAAACCGTGCAGTGCGTTGCCGATGCCGGGGTCTGCCCCTGCACCGGCAAATCCGTCGAGCTTTCTCTCTCCACTCCCTGTGAACAGGTCACGGAATTCGGCACCTGCCTCGGCAAGCGATACTGTGCCGAGGAGGGACTGACGGCCTGTGATGCGGCAATCCCGGCGGCGGAAGTGTGCAATGGTGTTGATGACAACTGTGACGGGGACATCGACGAGGAGACATGCGACGATGGAAATGCTTGCACTGCGGACGAATGCCTGGGCGTGGATGGTTGCCAGTATTCGTCCCTTGAGGCCGGGGAGTGCTTTGACGGCAACCCCTGCACCGTGGCGGATCACTGCGTTGCTGGAATCTGTACTGGCACGCCGGCGTTGTGCAACGACGACAATCCGTGCACCGATGATTCCTGCGATGAAACGGGCGGCTGCATATTCACGAATAACACCAGCAAATGTGACGATGGCGACGTCTGCACAGTGGGCGACGTCTGCGAGGATGGCCTCTGTGCCGGGTACACCGTCAACTGCCAGTGCGATGTCACTGCCGACTGCGCCCCCCTTGAAGATGGCGACCTCTGCAATGGTACCCTGGTTTGTGATACCGGTTCTTTGCCCCACAAGTGCATCGTCGACCTCGGGACCGTCAAGGACTGTCCGGTCCCTCAAGGCCAGGGGGCGTTCTGCCTGGCTGCTGCTTGCGATGTCTTGACCGGGGGCTGTTCAATAGAGTCGGCCAACGAAGGATTCGCATGCAACGACGGCAATGCCTGCACCATGGGTGAGCAGTGCGTCGACGGCGAATGCACCGCTGGCGTGGGCGTGAACTGCAATGACGGGAACCCCTGCACTGACGACGTTTGCGACCCCCAGCAAGGGTGTCTCAGCACCCCCAACGCAGCCCCATGCAATGATGGCAATCCCTGTACTGCCAACGATTTCTGTGCGGCGGGCGAATGCACCGGCGGCAGCGAAGTGGATTGCGACGACGGTGACGCCTGTAACGGAGCTGAAGATTGTGACCCGGTCAAGGGCTGCATTGCCGGCGCACCCCTCGTCTGCAGTGACGGTGATCTATGCAACGGCGTGGAGAGTTGCCACAAGTTGCTCGGTTGCCAGCCTGGCGTGATCCTCAACTGCAACGACGGCAACGTCTGCACCGATGACAACTGCCACGCCAAGCAGGGCTGTGTTCACCAGCTCAACAACGGGGGCTGTGACGATGGTAATGCCTGTACGGTCGGCGACCATTGTGCTGACGGAGTCTGCACTTACGAAGGGGGCCTCGACTGTGATGATGGCAACGTCTGCACCAAGGACTCCTGCGCCCCCGCCGGCGGTTGCCAGCATGTGGCGGCCACCGGGGCATGCGACGATGGCAATCCCTGCACCATCAATGACAAATGCGATAACGGCAACTGTAGCTCCGGGCCGCAAGTGAATTGTGACGACGGTAATCCGTGTACCGATGACGCCTGCGACGAGCAGGGATTGTGCGTCCATCTTGCCAATGACGCGGGCTGTGACGATGGCAACGCCTGCACCATCGGCGATCACTGCGCCGGGGGTCTCTGCGCCAACGGCGGTCTGGAGGACTGTGACGACCAGGATGTCTGCACCACCGATTCGTGCAATCCGGTCAACGGCTGTGTCCACTTGCTCAATACCGCTCCCTGCGATGACGGAGACACTTGCACAACCGGGGACCATTGCCAACTTGGCGATTGCACGGGGAGCGGCTCGCTGACCTGCAATGATGGCAATCCCTGCACCGACGATGCCTGCGACCCCCAGGCTGGCTGCACTTTCACCCCCAACACCGCTCCCTGCAACGACGGCAACGCTTGCACCGCAGTTGACCTGTGTGCCGCAGGCGCCTGTTACGGCAGCCAGTCCCCAGACTGTGACGACCAGAATATTTGTACCAATGACGGCTGTGACATTGCGGCTGGTTGCGTCAACACCAACAACACCGTGGGCTGCAACGACGGTAATCTTTGTACCGTCGGAGATATCTGCGCCGAAGGTAGCTGTCAACCAGGGGGGGCGCTTAATTGTGACGATGCCAATGGCTGCACCGATGACTCCTGCGCCCCAGAGACTGGCTGCGTCCACACTCCCAATGCTGATGGGTGCAACGATGGGAACGCCTGCACCGAAAACGATGCCTGCACCAATGCCGAGTGTGATGGCGATGTCATCTCTTGCACGGACGACGACAAATGCACCACCGACTCATGCAATGCTGATTCCGGGTGTGTCTACACGCCCATCTCGCCATGTTGCGGCAACGGCGTGAAGGAAGCTGGTGAGCAGTGCGACGACGGCAACAGCGTTGCCGGCGACGGCTGCGAGAACAATTGCACGTCTACGCCGACGCAAGCCTGCTCGGTGGTGGCCAAAGCCGCCTGCGCGGCGAAGGGCTGGCAGCACGTGGGAGGCTACGACGGCAATATCGTCTGCACCATTGACGGGCGCAGCACGGGCAATAACTGCGATACCTGCTCAACCTACAACATCTTCGTCTGGAAGAACGGCTCCAAGGAACTACACTGCCCGCAATACAACTACTCCACCGTCGCCGGCAAGTATTACAGTGCCCACACTCCATGCAGCTGCGGCGACAACCTGGATGTCTGTGGCAACTGGGACATGAAGAACTGCACGCCGGATTAGTCTACGGCGTTTCGTTGCAGGAACAGATGCGTCGCCGCCCGTAGACCGAGCTATTGCAGTGGTGCGAGCCGCAGATTGGCGGGTAGGCGGGGTGGTCAGTGTATTCGCATGTGGAGCCATTGTGTATCGGGGCTGCCTCGTGGGCCGCAATATTCCCCTGTCCGTCCTGGCAGCCGCAGCCTGGGCAAGCTGTTGCCTTGCAGGCGGCACAAGTCTGGTCCCATCCCTCGCTCTTGAGCAGTGGCTCGTAGCAGCCGCCGTGGCCGGCGCAGATAGTATCGCAGGTGGGGCAGTTGTTGGTGCTCATCACCGGCCCCTGGTACCAGCATTTTCCTTTGAAGGCCCAGCCGCCATCACACGGCAGCTTCTCCTTGCAGATTCCCGACTGGCACTTCCAAGCGCCGTTGTTGCACGGAGTGTTGTCGGCCACCGCGGGGTGGCTGCAGCCGCTCTGCGCATCGCAGATGTCGTCGGTGCATTCATTGTCGTCGTTGCAGAGCGCGTTGTCGGGCCCATGTACGCAGCCGTTGAGGGGATTGCAGGCATCAACAGTGCACTCCACCTGGTCGTCGCAATCGAGCGCACCGCCTGGGGCGCAAGCGCCGTTGGCGCAGGTATCGCCCACCGTGCAGACGCTGTCGTCTTCACAGGGCACCGTGTTGTTGGTGTGCGTGCAGCCGCTCTGGCCATCGCAGCCGTCATCGGTGCAGAGGTTCTCGTCGTCGCAATCCGGGGTGGCACCGCCCACGCACTGGCCGGCCAGACAGGCCTCCCCGACGGTGCAAGCGTTGCTGTCGTTACAGGGCACTGAATTGTTGGTGTGCACGCAGCCTTGTCCCTGGATGCAGGCATCGTCGGTGCAGGGATTCTCGTCATCACAATCGAGGGGCGTCCCCGCCTTGCACTGACCCGCCGTGCAAGTATCGGCAACGGTGCAGATGTTGCCGTCATCGCAGCCCGCATCGTTGGGCAGGAACTGGCAACCCGAGGTCGGCTCGCAGGCATCGTCGGTGCAGATGTTGGAGTCGTCGCAGCCAAGCTGGCCGGAGCTGATGCATTCGCCCAGATGGCAGTGATCCCCGGTGGTGCAGACATCCTGGTCATCACACGGTGCCTGGTTGAGCTTGTAGGCGCAGCCGCCGGCGGGGGTGCAGCTATCGGTGGTGCAGTCATTGCCGTCGTCGCAGATGACCGCCTCGTCAAAGGTGCACTTGCCCGCCGCACAGTGGTCCCCCGAAGTGCACTGGTTCCCATCGTTGCAGGCCGCGTTGTTGGCCTGATGCAGGCAGGCGCCGTCGTTGCCGCAAGAATCGTCGGTGCAGGGGTTGCCGTCGTTGCAATCGGGCGATGGACCCGGAGCACAGGCACCGTTGACACACTGGTCATTCAGAGTGCAGGGGTTGCCATCGCTACAAGCTCCGGCCACTACCTTGTGCTCGCAGCCGCCGGTGATGGTGCAGAAGTCCTGGGTGCAGGGATTGCCGTCGTCGCAGTCCACCAGAGTGAGCGGCGTACACTTTCCGCCGGCACAGTGGTCGCCTTCGGTGCAGGGGTTGTTGTCATCGCATTCGCCGTCATTGGCGCTGTTGGAGCAGCCGTCTTCGGGGTCGCAGGCATCGTCGGTGCAGGGGTTGCCGTCGTTGCAATTGACCTCGGCCCCACCGGCACAGACTCCGTCCAGGCAGCTATCGTTCACCGTACAGTTATCACCATCGTTGCAGGGGATGCCGTCTGCCTTGGCCACAAAGCTGCAGGCCCCGCTCACCGGGTCACAGGTTGCCGCCAGGCAAGGAGCATCCTGGCCGGCAGGGGCTGGACAGACCACTGGAGTTCCCGGATCCACCACGCATAGGTGAGGCAGTTTCGCAGTATCGCAGACCAATGTCCCGTTGCAGACGTCGCCGTCTTCCAGGGCCCCACAGTCGGCATCGACCAGGCAGTCACAGTCCACGGCGACGCCAGCGCACTTCTTCTCTTCGCACTGGTCGGCCACGGTGCAGGGGTCTTCGTCGTCGCACTTTGCCGCGTTGGCCGTGAAGACACATCCACCGGTTTCATCGCAGGAGTCGTCGGTGCAGACGTTGTCATCATCGCAATCAACAGGGGAGCCAACACATTCCCCAGCTTCGCAGTGGTCGGCCACCGTGCACGGGTTTCCGTCGACGCATTCGATACCCGACAGCGCTTCGTGGGTGCAACCGTCATCGCCCTTGCAGGCATCTTCCGTGCAGTCGTTGCCGTCGTCGCAGAGTTCCAACAGTTTGCCGTCCACCAGCCCCGGTTCGTCAATGTCGTCGTCGCAATCGTTGTCCAGGCCATCGCACAGTTCCGTCGCCGGAATGGCGGCATCGCAATCCCCCAGGCCGTCATCGGTGCAGACGCGCTTGCCCGGGCAATTGCCGAATTCGTTGCCCACTTCGCATTCCGTCCAGAGCGCCAGCGCCACTGACTTTGCTGTGCATGGACAGACCCCGGCGTCGGCCACGCACTGCAACGTGCCGATCCCATCGACTGTGACTGTCGCCAGACACGAGAACCCCCAGGGGCAGTCCCCGTCCATCGCACACTCTCCTCCGCAGAAAGCCCCTTCCTGACCATAAGAAACGCAGACATCTTCCGCTCCGCCCGGTGCCTTGCAGTCGTTGGCATTGCGGCAGGGCCGACAGAGATTGGTCATCTGCGAAATGCAGGCAAAGAGCATGTCGGGCCCACTGCCCATGGCTTCACAGGTCCAGCCCGGCGGGCACTCTTCCTGGCACTCGATGGTACAGACTCCCTCGCCCAGATGGTCGACACAGAAGCCCGACTGACACGCGTCATTGCCGTCGCAAGGGTCAAGGAAGCAGCCTTCACCAGCCTCGCAGGGGACGAAGGTCTCGGCTGGGCCCGCGGTTTCCAGGTCGAAGGTGAAGATGTCAGGGGCCTCAGAGTCCTGCCGAGCCACCAGTTCAGCGCCAACATCAGTAACCACATCGACGGGCTGGACATCAGCGCCTGTCGGCAGATCCAGAGATATCTCGGCAGTACCGCTGCAAGCGGCAACCAGAGCCAGCCCCAAAAGAAATGTTCGTTTCATGATTGCTCCTGGGTAAGAAGGCGATGGTAATTAGACCGGATTTAGACGCTGGGGTCAATTGGAGACTGGATACTCCTATATTGCAGGATGGATGCAGCAGGTACGATTCACAGCTGAACTGTCAGTAGCCCTGGTCGAGCATGGCATTGGCAACTCTCATGAACCCCCCGATGTTGGCACCGCGGACGTAGTCCACGCTGCCATCTTCTCGCTTGCCATGGCGTACCGCGATGGAGTGGATGCCCCGCATGATCCGCCTGAGCTTCTCGTCGACCTCCTCGCTCGTCCACTGGAGTCGCATGCTGTTCTGGGACATCTCCAAGCCGGATACCGCGACTCCCCCGGCGTTGGCCGCCTTGCCGGGTGCGAACGCCACGCCGGCGCGCTGCAACGCCGACACGGCCTCGGCAGTGCATCCCATATTCGAGGTCTCAACAACGTAGCGGCAGCCATTCTCCACCAGAACCAGCGCATCCCTCTCGTCCAGTTCGTTCTGGATGGCGCAGGGAAAAGCCAGGTCCACTTTGGCCTCCCACGGCCGCTTGCCAGGGAAGAAGGTTGCCCCGAATCGTCTGGCGTAAGGCTCAACTACGTCGTTGTTGGAGTACCTCAGTTGGAGCAGGTAGTCCCATTTCTCCTGTGTGCCAATGCCATCATCATCCCAGATGTAGCCATCCGGACCTGATATCGTATGGACGACCGCGCCCAACTGAGTTGCTTTCACGGCGACCCCCCAGGCAACGTTGCCAAATCCGGAAAGCGCAACCTTCTTGCCGGCGATGCTGTCACCAGCCGCCGCCAGCATCTCCTCGGCGAAGTAGACCGATCCAAAGCCCGTTGCCTCCGGGCGAACATGGGAACCGCCCCATTCCACCCCCTTCCCGGTCAGGACACCAGTGTTTTCGCCACGCAACTTACGGTACTGGCCGTAAAGGTAGCCGATCTCTCGACCGCCAACGCCCACATCCCCTGCCGGAACATCTGTGTCCGGGCCGATGAACTTGTGGAGTTCGGCCATGAAGGCACGGCAGAAACGTCGTATTTCATTGTCTGATTTGCCCTTAGGTGAGAAGTCGGAACCACCCTTGGCCCCGCCCATCGGGAGCATCGTCAGGCTATTCTTGAAGGTCTGCTCGAAGGCCAGGCACTTCAACCCGCCAAGGGTCACGTTGGGATGAAAGCGCAAGCCTCCCTTGTAGGGCCCGAGGACGTTGTTGAACTGGACCCGGTAGCCCCGGTTCACCCGCACGTCTCCCCGATCATCCTCCCACTCGACCCGGAAGGAAACGACTCTGTCCGGCTCCGTGAGTCGTTCGAGAATCCGCGCCTTCGAGTATGCTGGCGTGCGGTTGACTACTTCGATGATACTCTCAAGCACTTCACGTACTGCCTGGATGAACTCCGGCTCCGGTGGGCTGCGCCTCTCCAGTTCAAGGATGAATCGATTGATGTCGTACACGCCAACCTCCGTCTT
>CALGBT010000347.1 GCA_937884235.1 uncultured Pseudomonadota bacterium | reverse complement strand
GCCCGCAGTGGGAGCGAGCCATGAACAGCACGCTGGGCACCATCGCCCGCATTGTCACTGCACACCCCGGAGTCGAGGTAGTGGCCAACGATTGGGGGCTCCTTGCCGCGCTGGCAGAGTTGTCGGCGACTGGCAGCGCTGGACGCTTGCTCTACAAAGCCAAGCGCAACCCCCGTCTGAGCCGTGAAACACTACCCACCGGGCTGCCAGAGTCTACCCCTGCCCCCGAGGATGTTCTCCAGCGGCAGCTGGCCCAGTGGGCCCTGCTTCCTGCCGACGCGCCATGGCTGACCGACTGGCTTCGCCAGATGAAGGCCAGCCGAGTTGAGATAGAGTTGGTGCCTCAGGGATTGCGTTGTGATGCGGGCAATGCCATGCCAATCTCACTCCACCTGCCGTGGACCTACATTACCGGCGGTGGTCATTGCCCCGTCGCGCTATTGCGAGACAGTGACGGCGTGACCCGCTGCGCCAGGGGCTGCCGGACCACCATAGTGGAGGCCACATACCCGACACGCACCTGGCCACTACGGCAATGTGGTCACACTGTCTTCTCGCCAATGGTATCGTTGCTGAAGGGTTACCGGAATGTCCCGCGCATTGACCGCTGGGTGCTGTCGCCGGGACTCCCCATGTAGCAGCAAGCGACCTTACTTTCTGCGCCGCCCACGCTTCTTCTTCTTCTTCTTGCCGTCGTCAGCTTCTCCGTCTCCCTCAAAGCCGCCTTCACCATCTACCGCCTGCTCCCCGCTAGCATCGCCTTCCGCTTGGGCAGCTGACTGGTCTGCCACCTCCGGGGCCGCTTCAGCCTCTGGCTCGACAGACTCTTCCCAATCCTCTGCGGGCTCCGCAGCATAGTCGTCAACAGACTCCTCGGAAAAAAGAGCGTCAGATTCTGCCGGTCCGTCCTCAGCTACGTCGTCGCCACCATCAGGGACATCCGCATCCGCCGAAGAACTGCCCAACTCGTCTTCCGGTTCACTGGGCTCGTCAACTGCCGGCTCGTCAACTGCCGGCTCGTCAGCTGCCAATTCCTCGGCCGCTGGCTCTTCGCCCCACCTGTCATCCGTGGACTCCGCAGCAAGTGACTCCTCGGGGTCCGGTACTTCCACCGCCTCGTCAATGGTCGGCACCACGCTATCCACCAACTCTTCCGCTGCCATGGGCCGCGCCAGACGCGCCTCCAGACGGCCTGAAAAATCTGCCTCGAAGTCCTTGAGCACAGACTCCCTTGCCGGAGCCTCCGGATTCTCTTCCAATAACGCGATATTGATTACCTGATCCATGTTGGTGCCTCCTAGTGATTGCTTCCGCCCGTCTCTACCCATTGCTTGAACTGCCTGGCAGCAGCCTCCCATTTGGTGGGGTCTCCGCCTCCAGCCTGCCCGAAATCGGGTTTGCCTCCGCCTCGGCCCCCCACAAGGGCGGCCAACTCGCCCACCATCTTACCACAATGTAGGGTTGCGGGAAGACCCTGTGTACTGGCAATAACAAACATCAATTTGCCGCCGCTGGACGCACCCACCATCACTACCCCGGTCTGGATGCGATCCCGAAGCATGTCCGCCATGGTCCGAACCCGACCGACTTCGCCGTCGTCGAGCAAAGCGACGGCCCCCTTGATGGCTCCAGCCTCAAAGATCTCCTGACCTCCATCAGCCCCCGCTTCCCCGGAGAGGAGCTTCTGCTCCAATTTCTCAACCTCTTTCTCCAGAGCAGAGTTCTGCTCCAGCAATTTGCGCACCCTCGACTCGACGTTGTCGGGGGAAACCTTGAGCAGAGAAGCGAGCTCAGCATGTCGCCGCTCCCTTTCCTCAGCGTTGCGCACATACGCCTCGTGGCAGACCGCATAGATACGCCGGATTCCCGACGATACTGCTTCTTGCTTGAGAATCTTGAGCAGTCCCACCTGGCCGGTCCTGGCCACGTGAGTGCCGCCGCACAACTCCCGGGAGCGACCATTGCCCATGGCCACCACCCGCACATCTTCATCGTACTTCTCGTCAAAGAAGGCCTTGGCGCCGGAGACCACGGCGTCCGGCAGTGCCATGAGCGTAGTACTAATCTCCGAATCCTCCAGAACCGCCCGGGCAACCTTCCCTTCGATGGCCACAATTTCCTCGGCAGCCAGAGGGGCGAAATGCCTGAAGTCGAAGCGCAACAAGTCTTCCTTAACCAGCGACCCCTCCTGTTTCACATGGTCACCCAGTACTTCCTCGAGAGCCCAGTGAAGCAAATGGGTCGCCGAATGGTGGGCGCCAACAGCCTGGCGGCGACCGTCGTCAACTTCCGCCTCCACCATGGCCGCCATGGCCAGGGTTCCCTCCACCACCTCGACATCATGTACAATCAACGATCCCGGCGCCTTCACCGTATTGGTTACCCTGGCACTGCCACCATCCCACATCAACAAGCCGGAATCTCCAGACTGCCCACCAGATTCCGCATAGAAAGAAGTCGTATCCAGCACAACCTGCCCCTGGGAGCCAGCTTGCAGCGAGACCGCGCGGTTGCCATCAGCCAGCAGAAGGGCAACAGTTCCCGTCGCTTTCCGCACGTCATAGCCGACGAAACGAGTCGCACCAATAGTCGCCGCAGCATTTCGAAACAACTCTTCGCTATTGCTCGCCGATTCGCCGCCGACCTTGCCGGACGCCGATCGCTTGGCAGCCATCAGCCCATCATAACCCGCTCGGTCGATGGAGAAGCCCTGCTCTCCAGCAATGAGATCCGCCAGGTCGGGCTGCAATCCGCGCTCGTCATGCAACCAGAAGAGAAACTCACTTCCCACCAGGGTCTCACCGGCCAGTCGCAAACGCGCCAGTTCGGTTTCCAAGGCCCTCGCACCTTCGTCGAAGGTCTGCATGAAGACCTCCTCTTCGCGGGAGATCACCCGCGCAATTACGTCGCGACGGTCAGTCAACTCCGGATAGGCAACGGCCATTTCCTCCACAACGCGGTCGCAGACAGCATGGAAGAATGGGGCGACAAAACCGAGCTTCCGTCCGAACCGCACGGCCCGACGCACCAGCAGGCGGGTGATATATCCCCGGCCTTCATTGTCGGGGTAGACTCCGTCAGCCACCAGGAAAGCGGCGGCCCGAGCATGATCAGCGATGACCCGAAAAGCCACATCGCTTTCCCCCGCTTCCCCTTGACGATACTCCACCCGCTGCCCCGTGGCAGCCTCAAGCAACTCACCGGCACGGACTACCAGCGGGAGGAAGAGATCGGTCTCGTAGTTGCTTACCGTTCCCTGAACAATGGACGCCAGCCGCTCCAAGCCCATCCCCGTGTCAATGGACGGTGCCGGCAGCGGAGCCAGAGGACCGCCCGGCTGCTTGCGGTCGAACTGCATGAAAACCAGATTCCAGATCTCCATGAAGCGGTCACAGTCGCATCCCGGCTTACAGGTTGGCTCGCCGCAAGCCCAGGGGCCGGGACCACGATCATAGAGGATCTCGGAGCAGGGACCGCAGGCCCCCGTTTCGCCCATGGCCCAGAAGTTGTCCTTCTTGCCAAACTCCAGCACCTCTTCCGGGGCAATGCCGGCAACCTCGACCCAGTACCTTCGTGCCTCTTCGTCAGGGCCCAGGTTGTCCGCAGCATCCCCACCAAAGATTGTGTAGTAACACCGCGACGGGTCCAGACCGATCACATTGATGAGGAAGTCGTACGCAAACCCAATGGCCTCCTTCTTGAAATAGTCACCGAAGGAGAAATTGCCCAACATCTCAAAAAACGTGTGGTGCCGGGCCGTGCGGCCCACATTCTCAAGGTCGTTGTGCTTGCCACTAACCCGCAAACACTTCTGGCTGCTCGTAGCTCGCCCAAAATCCACAGTACGATTGCCGACGAAGATATCCTTGAACTGAACCATCCCGGCATTGACGAAGAGCAGCGTCGGATCCGCTGGTGGAATCAGCGAATGACTGGCCACCCGCCGGTGCTCCCGGTCCTGAAAAAACCGAAGAAAGAGTTCCCTGATTTCGCTACTTTTCATCTGTCACCCGGGCCGCCGCCTTCCCGGCGGAGTGCGGTTAAAGAGTGTCTCAAGAGATGTACAACGGCTCTTAGCTGACTCCACTCACTTTGAGCTTGAAGTCAGACGGGTTGGAGCAATTGTCCAATGCCGTATCCAACGTTATCTGCCTCTTCTTGTAAAGCATCATCAGGCACTGGTCGAAGGACTGCGTCCGGTAAACCTTGGTGCTCTTCTCAATCAGCTCCTGAATCTCACGGGCACCCGCCTGCTGAATAATCAACTCACGCATGCGCGGAATGTTCTTGAGGATCTCTACCGCCGGAACACGCCCCGTCCCATCGACCTTCACTAGCAGCCGCTGGCTGATGACCCAGCGCAGCACATCGGCAAATAGATGTCGAATCTGGGTCTGGTCGTGGGGCGGAAAAACCGCGACGGCTCGATTCAACGTCTCCGCCGCATCAATGGTATGCATGGTGCTGAGGACAAGATGCCCGGTCTCGGCGGCCTGCAAGGCAATCTCAATGGTCTCACGGTCCCGCATCTCCCCCATCATGATCACATCGGGGTCCTGGCGCAACGCCCCGCGCAGGGCCAGGGCAAAGGACTGGGCGCTGGTGCCAATCTCTCGTTGATTGATGATGCAGTTGCCGTCAGGTAGAACAAACTCCACCGGATCCTCAATGGTGATAATGTGTCCCGCGGTATTCTGGTTTATCTGGTTAAGAATGGCTGCCAGGGTAGTCGACTTCCCTGACCCGGTGGTCCCGGTCACCAGGATCAGACCCCGCTTCTCCGTGGCCACTTCATCGAGAACTCCCGGAAGAGAGAGATCCGCAATCGCCTTGATCTCGGTTGGGATGGTGCGAAATGCCACGGAGACCCCGGTGTATTGCCGGAAGACGTTCACCCGAAAACGGGCGATACCGGACAACTCGTAAGCACAGTCGGCCGACCCGCTTTCAGCCAGGGTTTGACGATGGCGGTCCTCCAGCAGAAGGTCTAGAGCTGCGTTGATGTCATCCTCTCGGACAGGCAGGACATTACGCTGCACGACCAGCTTGCCGGCGACTCTCAGCGCGGGTGGGCGCCCCTGCTTCAGATGGATGTCCGAGATTCCCTTCTTCGCCGCAAACTCAAGCAGTCGGTTCAGCTCCAGCGCCATCCTGCTCCTCCATCGCCACCGGCGAAAGACCACTCGCTTCCATTACCTTCCGCTCGATATCTGCAGCCATCTCCAGATTTTCGCCCAAGAAGGTCGCCGCGTTCTCCCGGCCCTGACCGAGTCTCTCGGAAGCGTAGGAGAACCAGGCACCAGACTTGTCGACGATATTGTACTGCACAGCACAATCGAGGAGGTCGCCCCAGCGGTTGATTCCCTGACCATAGAGAATGTCGAATTCCACCTCTCGAAAGGGAGGAGCCATCTTGTTCTTGACCATCTTCACTCGGGTACGATTGCCCACCGCAACATCACCCTTCTTGATGGCACCGATACGACGGATGTCCAGGCGCATGGAAGAATAGAACTTCAGCGCATTACCACCCGTGGTGGTCTCCGGGCTACCAAACATGACCCCGATTTTCATACGAATCTGATTAATGAAGATGACACAGGTGCGGGACTTGGAAATGGATGATGTCAGCTTCCGCAGAGCCTGGCTCATCAGCCGAGCCTGAAGTCCCACGTGGCTATCTCCCATGTCCCCCTCAATTTCCGCCCGGGGAACCAGGGCCGCAACTGAATCCACAACCAGGCAATCCACCGCGTTTCCTTTGACCAGCATCTCCACGATATCCAGTGCCTGCTCACCGTAATCAGGCTGCGAGACAAGCAACTCGTCGACGTTCACCCCCAGACGACGGGCATAGGCGACATCCAGGGCATGCTCCGCATCAACGATGGCCGCCACACCACCGGCAGCCTGGGCCGATGCCATGGCGTGGAGCGCCATGGTCGTCTTGCCCGACGATTCCGGCCCGTATATTTCCACCACTCTACCGCGAGGATAGCCGCCAACTCCCATGGCCACGTCCAGACCAATGGAGCCGCTTGGGATCACCGGAACCCGCTCGATTACCCCATCCCCCAGACGGGTAATGGAACCTTTCCCGAACTGGCGCTGAATCGACTCAATAACCAGGTCCAGGCGCTTCCCCTGGTCCTCAGCTGACACCTTCTGCTGCTGCGGCTTACGGGCCATCAGGTGCTTCCTCCTCGCTGCCCAAGGGCAAGCTGGTCTTCAAGGTAAATGGGGAATCAAGCGGCCCCTCTACAGGATTTGAAACCTTCACCGACATAGCCGAGACATTGATCTGCCCAAACTGCGTCTCCTGCCTCTCGACAAAGGCCGTATTGAACTCTCTTGAGTTGCGAAATGAATCGGCCAGAGCCAGTGGAATATGTGGTTCAAAAACCTCGGTATCTACTTGAACATCAAGGTCAGAGAGCACGGCAATCAACTTCTCTCGCAACTCCAGAAGCGGCTCTACTCCTTGGAGACTGGCCCAGATTGCCCGGACGGAATCGCCGTCGGCTTCCCCCACGGACGGCTCGCCCTCCTCATAAAACTTGAGGCCGCGCACGGTGAGGCTGAAGGGCTCCGCAGCCGCCAGCACCGGACGCCACGCGTCCGCAAGAACCCCAACCAGGTCTTCTCTCACGCGGCCCGTATGAAGGACCGACACGTGGGTGATGGTAGGCGGCACCCAGAACAACTGCATCTGCTGCGGGTTGGTAACCCGTTTCAAAGCTGAGGCCACCTCGGCCAACCCCCCGCACACCGCCGTCGGCACTTCGATGGTCAGCACGACTTCCTCATATCCAAACAGATTATCTTCGTCAGCCTTGGCCATCACCTGATCCCTCCTTTGAAAGCCACCACCTGATATTTTCCCACAGAGAAACTCCAATGCGTACGTCCCGAAAGCTCGCCGCCTACTTCTTCTTCCCGCGCAAGGAGAACTTGCTTCTCTCTTCCTCCGGGATCTCTTCGTCCCAGTCGTACCCGTCCTGCATCTCGAAAAGATCCTGCGTTGATGCCGCGTCCTTCAGCTTCTCTGGGTCCTGGGCCAGCATGAAC
>CALGBT010000346.1 GCA_937884235.1 uncultured Pseudomonadota bacterium | reverse complement strand
GCCCGCACTCGACAAGTTTCAGCCCTGGAGGACCCGCGCTTCCTCGAGGAGATTCTCCTCCACGTGGCCCCCGGGGATGCGGAGATGCGCCTGGTAGTGGCGCGCCGGGTCTCCGAGGTCGCACCCATGGCGGGGATCCCCGCACTTCTGGAGTTATTGGCCACCGCAGAGATCCCCCTGATTCGCAATGATGCGATGGATGCCCTGGTGGTCCATTCCAGGAACGACTTCGGTTTCGCCCCCTGGGACGATCCGAGGACTGCTCAGAACCAGGAGGCGCTGGAGAGATGGAGGGACTGGGCGGGAGCGCTTCCGGGCGCTCGCAACGGCGACGGAATCGATGGGGAGACGGACTTCGCACCAGCCCATCCAAAGCCTTCGCCTTGAATCGCCTCCGCCTGTCATGTGCCAGAACTCATCTGGCCTCCAGGGACGGGGCCTTCATGAACTCATGTAGCGTGGTCACGCAGTCATAGTGATGCTCGACGGTGCCGAACCATCGTCATACCCGACGGGCTGTTGGTGGAGGACGCCCCAGAACTGCTACTGGGCCGGGTCGAAACGGATCGCTGTGCCGTCGTGGTAGGGCGTGAAATGGACGTACGTCCCGTCGAAGACAATTCCCTTGTAACCCTTCGTGGTCAGGCCATGGATGGGGTTGGCCTCAAACACGCTCCAACTCGCGGTCGAGAGGAAATCGCCGGTGGTATCGTGGCGCAAGACCCGACCGTTCCTGCATCACCACGACGGGTCCGATCACACCCTTCCGGTTGAAAACACTTGACAGGCAAACCCAAATGCAACAGTGTTGCATTTGGGTTGCCCCTAGTGCGTCGCTCTTGAGGCTTGGGCCTAACATCTGGGAGTCTCCGTGGAAGATAGAATGGCCTGTGAGAAGGACCCTCCGATGCAGTTGCAAGCAAGAGTTCTTGGAGTCTCCGCCTTGGTCGGTGCGGTGGGCGGTGCGATCTTCCTTTTCGTCTTCCCGAAGGGCTCGATCACCACGCTGATGCACCATGTGTTGGGTTTGCCGGGCCCCGGAGCGGGCATTGCTTTGATTCTGGGCCCGGTGGCGCTGGTCTTTATCCTTCTCTCTTCGCACCTGGTCCGGCGGACAGGCAGCGCACTGGTTACAGCCCTTGGATTCTCAATTACCTATGCTGCCCTGGCGGCCATTGTGGGATTGCCCACAAATGAGAAAGGAGCGTTCGGCAGCCTTTGGTTCATCCTCGGCCTCGCCACTTGCGGGATTGTTGCAGAGGGTATGCTGTTCCTTACCAGGAGTCTGAAACCGCAGTGGCGGTGGCTCTTGACCGCGTGCTGCGCCAACCTCGCATTACTGATTTTCTGTTGGACTGTGATCTTTCCCCGCACGAAGGGCTGGGTGTCATGGGACGCCGTGCCGATGCTGCTTGCCAATGCCCTGGCGGGTGGTCTCGTTGCCGGTATTGTCGGCAGGGGGATTTCGACTCGACTGCCGGGCCTCACAGGTCCGGGACAAAGGAGGTGAGTCAATGTGTGGGCCTGCTGATTATCAAGCGCTTCAAACGTGTATTGTGCGGATGGTTGAGGTATCGGCTGTGGGTCTGACCGCCTGTGCGCTACAGCAAGCGGTCAGCTACTTCGGAGCCTTTCGAGCGGACAGGTTGAGACTACCTGAAACCCAGCTGACTGCTGACGCAGTCGTGGCCCTGGTCGAGGTGAAATGAGGTGGATGCGACCCTCGATGAACTGCTGGACCGCTGCGTTTCCTACCACGGTCACCTTTGTATGGGGCAGACCCTCGGGGTTCGGCTGGCGCTGAAAGGTATGGAACTGATAGGTACGAGCAACCCTCGACAGATGATCGCACTCATCGAGAACGACCGTTGCATCGCGGACGCGATACAAATAGTTACGGGCACGCGTATCGGTCGGCGCAGCGCCAAGCTCGTCGATTTGGGCAAGATGGCGGCGACGTTCCTTAACTGCGAAACCGGCGTGTCCTGGAGGGTCAACATCAGGCAGGTAGACCCCGCAGCGAAGCACGGCGAGGCAGCGTGCCGTTCAGTCCTCTGCGTCCCCGACGCGGAGTTGCTCTCATGGCGGCGGGTTCGCGTGCAACTGAAGCCTGAGGAAATGCCCGGGAGGCCAAAGAAGACCGTTGAATGTGCGTGTTGCGGCGAGAAGGTCTTTGATAACAAGGACGTGGCAGGCGCGGACGGGCCGTTGTGCCGAGCTTGTGCAGACGGCACCTACTGTGTCGAACTGACGAAGGAAGAAGAGTGAGACTGGTCGAGGATTTGTTGGAGACCGTCGCTTCTCTCGATTGCGAGGTAAGAAGCGTCTGTGTCGGTTTGCACTGGACCGTAGTGGAGAGTCGCAGTGTCGGGATGGCCCACACCTACAAGACATCTCGCAAAGTCGAGATTGCCGATTCCGGCAGCCTGTCGAGGAGGTCGGTGCTTGAGTTGGCGCGCCGGGCCCTGAGTTGGGAGCCTCTTGAAGCATCTCTGGGTTTGGCGGCGCTCAACTCGTTGCTGGACGTCAGCGAGTTGGATATCGAGATGTCCCAGGCGAATGTCGGAGACTGGCTCAAGGAGCGCGCCGAGGGCAAGGTAGTGACCGTCATCGGTCGCTTTCCTTTCACGGATGAGATTGTGCGTGTGGCGCACAAGGTTTACCGCCTCGAGGTGGACCCGGTCTCCGGGGAACTGCCGGCTGCTGCGTGTGAGATGGCAATGCCACTTTCCGACATTAACGTGATCACGGCCACGGCCATCATCAACCATACGATAGACCGCTTGCTCAACCTGGGGCGGGACGGAGTCAACGTGGTCCTCGGCCCCTCCACGCCTCTCCATCCCCTGCTCTTTGAGCACGGGGCAGACGTCCTGGCCGGTATCGTGGTGGACGACAAAGATGCTTTGGCGAAGAGCGTTATCGAGGGAACAAAGACCTTCAAGCGTCTGGATGGCATCCGGCCAGTTGTCGTTCACAGAAGGAATGCGGAATGAACCTGCTGTTACTCGAGGGGTTGCGTCTGGTGGCTGCCGGACTTGCCCGCACTTGGTTGAGGGAGACCGTTGATGAGGATTCGCCAGGTTTTGAGACAATCGGGTCTGCGTTGTACGCCTGTCCGTGAAGAAGTACTGCGCTTTCTGTACGACGCTCGACGCCCTCTTGCTCACGGACAGATCGCCGCGGCGGCCGGAATGGAGGAAGTGCACCGAGTCACCCTGTATCGAACACTGACTGCCTTGGAGGAAGCAGGCTTGCTCCACCGTGTTCAGGGTAGGGACGGGGTTTGGAACTTCTGTGCTCATCCTCCCCACGGAGAAGATTGTCCGGGCAATCATGCGCATTTCGTGTGCGAAACGTGCGGGCAGATACGCTGCCTGCATGAACAGTCTCTCCCATGGATAGCCGTAGAAGAAGGGGAACGGGTCTCCGGCAAGCAGTTAGTGGCATATGGGATTTGCTCTACCTGTTTTGCCAGGCGGTCCGACATCTGAATCATCAGCATGCCCGTGGATGGCCGCGGGCAAGAACTTCCGGAGGAACAACTGTCTTTTCTGCGAAGCCGGCCCCGGTCTGTCCAACTTGTGGCCCGCAATGGGTGCATGACTCGGTCTTGGCGATGTCCAGGGCTTCTGACCGGAACATCGGAACGGGATTCTGCCCGAGCACCTCAACCAACGCACGGCTTGATTCGTTCTTCTCCGGCAAAGCCAGAGCACTAGCAGGAGCAGGAGTGGCCACGGTGAGTTGCTACCGGTATTGGAGGCTGCACAACCAGACGATGACTGTGGCTTGGGTTGGCCGGAGATGTCGGCCGCATTGATGTCGGTTGTTGTGGTGAGGATGTCGGGCAATCCCTCGACTGGCGGTGCGGTTCCGGAAGAACAGGTGCCGTTGACGCACTGGCCATGCCCGCCATCTGCCAGGCAGTTGGCTCCGTCATCCACCGGGCCGAACATACAGGCACCGCTGGCCTCCTCGCAGTACCCATGCCAGCAGACCTTGGTTGCTGGCGGGCAGACCCGTGGCGCCCCAGAGACGCACTCGCCGTCGTAGCAGTAGTCATCCAAGGTGCAGGGGCTGTCGTCGCTGCAGTTCGTATGATTGTCTTTCTGCCGATAGATGCAGCCCTCATTGGGGTCGCAGCCATACTCCTCGCACTGCCCCATGGGCTTGTCCGGCGGGCAGAAGAGGAGGGGGCCCCGATGGCAGTGCCCCAGCAGGCAGGTTTCCAGGCCATTGCAGGCATTGCCATCGTCGCAATCGTTGTCTCCATCGCACCCCGGCAACCGGGTGGACGGGTCACCGTAGACGTTGAACTCCAGGCGAATTTTGAAGGTCCACGGCTGCATGCCATAGCCCAGGGTGTTCAGGGCGCTGTGGAAGGCGGTAGCCACTGATTGGAGCTTCGAAGTGAAGGAATGGACGAAGTAGACCCCCAGGGTGAAGCCACCGGGTGAGAAGGGAGACGGCTCCCAGTCGCTCTCTTCGCCTGCGCCGATGCCCAGCGTGAGCCGGGTAGAAGCGATATTCGCCACCGAGACGTTGCGCAGCAGGGTGTGGGTCAAATTGCCGTCCCAGCTCGGGTCGGCGGTGAGGCACGAAGCCTGAAAGATCACCGCGGGATACTGGTCTGTGGCCGCCTTGCCGAAGAGCACGTTAATGAAATGATCGCCCTCGCACTCCTGCTGTTCCGGCAGGTTGTTGGCGTTGGTATCGTACCACCAGGTGTTGCGGGCCGCCACCTCCTGGTTGCCGTGAGCGCACCAGAAAACCGTTCCGTAGCCGAGGTTGTAGTACTCCGGCATGGTGAACATGTCCAGGCGGTCGTCCCCCCAGTACTGCGACTGGAGGTTACCGTCCCACTCGCCCAGCACCGTGTTGCGGAAGGCGCTCTTGTTCAGGGAGTTCTCGATGAGGTACTTGCTCACCATGCTGCCGTCGATGTAGCTGCCGTCGGGGAAGCAGACCTGGGGCGAGGGCAGCAGCACCTTGTTGTGCCAGGCTTCGGGGGTACCCTGCTGGTAGGTCATGGTCCGTTCAAGAATGCCATCGGCGTAGTTGGGCAGCTTGCCGAAATGGGGAATGCGCCCAACCAGGACCTCCGGGACCAGATCAACTCCGTCCAGCCGGGAGCCGTCAGGTTCTGCCTCGGGATCTTCGGGGAGTTCCATGTAGTCCTCAAGCTCGCACCAGAACTCATCGCCGTCGGGGTTCCAGTTGCCCGTCAGATCGGCGTAGTACATGTCCGTGGGCACGTCAAAGAGACTATAGGCGGGGTCCTCCCACTCCTTGGCTGGCCAGCACTGCTTCATGGGGATGGCATCGGCCTGCTCGGCGTTGGGGGAGCCGATAATGAGGACGTACTTGAAACCCTCCTGGGCATAATGCTGCTGCAGCCAGCCACGGAGGATCTCCGGGCGCTCCATGCCCTGCTCGCCAGGTACTCTCAAGGCCATCTCTGCGGCAATCTCCTCGAACGTAACCAGACGAGGCGAGAATCCCTGGGCCTCCTTCCAGGCCAGAAAGGGGCCGAGCTGCAAGCTGTCCGCCACATAGGCTTCCCGGGCGACGATCACGTAGTCGTGAATCTCCCGGTTGGTATCCCAGGGCTTGTACCAGAGTGCGCGTTTTCCCGGATTGGCGACGTGGCGCAGCAATCGGTCGGGCAGAAAATGGCCCCGCTCGGGGGCTGGCTCGCCGGTGCGCTGAAAGGTGACGCGCAGGCGGGCTCTGGTGCACTCCTCCCGCTTGCCAACCTGGTCCGCACTGCGGTCAAAGTAGAGCATCAAGGGTAGCAGTCGCGCCGCTCCTTCCCGCTGCATCGGATGTCGTTCAACTGTATCACCACGGCGTTTTGCAAGGCCGGCTAGCTTTCGTCCCCCGGAGAGTTCGTAGAGAGGCCGTGCCACGGGCTCCTCGATGGCCGCCGCCACAGAACACCCGGAGAGCTCGGCAGAAACTCCTGGGGAGGCCGCCAGATCCGGCGGCAACAGCACCAGCAAGGGCAGCGCGATCCGCCTGGCTTCACCGGGTCGTTCCACCTGTTGCGGTACATTCCAGAAGGGCTGGCCAGGTCGGTTCATGGCCGGTGGCGGCAAGTCAGCAAGGTCTACGGAGACTTCGAAGGTCTCTGCCTGTGCCCCGGCCGTGCCCATTACCAGCAAGCAAACCGTCAGCCAGATGCGAAACAAAGCGCCCTCCTTTCCGTGGGCGCCAGTGTACAGGCGCACGTGCGCAACCGCAAGCAGAGGCTCCTCCGGAGCCCCATGCGCCGGCTCCCGGGGGGCCGGTCCTCAGCTAGCCGGGCCATCTGCCTCGCCAGCCGCACCTACCCTTGACCTGCCTAGGTTAACCTGTATATTTCACCACGTGATTGCCGATAGAAGAGTCAAGGTCTTTACCTTTGGTTGCCAGATGAACGTCTACGATTCTGAGCATCTGCTGCAGAATCTTTCCCAGTTGGGCTATCGCGCCACAGAGGAACAGGAAGAGGCGGACATCATCATTCTCAACACTTGCTCGGTGCGTGAGAATGCCGCCCAGAAGGTCTACTCCATGTTGGGCCGGCTCAAGTTCCTCAAGCGGCGGAATCCGGCTCTATTGCTGGTGGTGGCCGGCTGTGTTGCGCAGCAGGAGCAGGAGGCTCTGGCCCGGCGTTTGCCCTACGTTGACATCGTCATGGGGCCGGATCACATCAGCGAAGTCAGCCAACTGGTGGAGGAGGCTCGACGGACCGGCGAACAGGTCATTGCCACTCGCTTTGAGCGCGACCCCGAGAGGATCTTCTCCGGGCCCGATAATCTCGTGGAGCGGGTGCCCGTTTCGTCCTACGTGACGGTCATGAAGGGCTGCAACCAGTTCTGTTCATACTGCATTGTGCCCCACACCCGAGGCCGGGAAGTGAGCAAGCCCCCTGAGACTCTCCTCACCGAGGTTCGAGGGTTGTTGGAACGTGGGGCGCGCGAGATTCATCTGCTGGGCCAGAACGTCAATCGCTACGGCATGGATCGCAACGACTACCCCCGTTTCCACGAATTGTTGGCCCAGGTTCATGATCTGCCGGGGCT
>CALGBT010000345.1 GCA_937884235.1 uncultured Pseudomonadota bacterium | reverse complement strand
CAAAGAGACGTTGCTCACGGTCGGCCTGCAGGAACTCCGGTAAGCGGGTCATCTGCGCCAGCGGCAGTTTCTTGAGAAAGGTTCTCTCGGCAGCTTTGGTAAGGCAGCGTGGTTCGTTACTGCCCACCAGAAGTCGGGCGGCCAGGCGAGCCCCGGCCAGGGTGGTGCCTGCGGCTATGCGACAGGCCCAGCCGGCGGCATCAACCGCGGCTGCCAGGCGCTGGAGTAGCGCCTCGGCACCCCCATGCAGGTGCTGTGACGGTGCCAGGTCCACCAGGATCTCTTCGGCCCCCCAGGTGGCCACGGTGGGAGAGAGGGAGAGCAACTCCCCGGCGAGATGGCGCAGGGCGAGTCGATTGCCAGGGGCATCGGCCAGGGGAAAGAGGGCGAGCAAAGCCAGACGGGCGATGGCCTCTTTGCTGCGCATGCCCGGTTCGATGCCGCTGGCAATGGCCAGAGCATTGGCTTGAATGATCCGTTGGCGGCCGTTGAACAGTGCGACGGGCTGGCCCCGCAATTCGGGGAGCGACCGCTCCAGACACTGGATGGCGAAATGCTCAAGCCAGATGCAGGCGGGCTGTCTCATGGTCAGCGTACCTCCACCTGGATGACAGCCCCTGGGGATGAGCCGGCGTGACGCCGGACGCAGAGGGTCACCTGGCGTTCACGCTGCGGCTGTGGGCGGTTACTCGTTCCCTCCACTGAGAGACGCAGGGCACAGGGGCGGGCAAAGGTCGCTAGTGCGGGGTGGTCATCGAGGACCAGGAGCACCACGGCATCATGGCGATAAGCCAGCCCGCGCAAGCGGCGGTAGGCGAGTGGGTCGAGGAGCGGACGGCGGTCACGCCAGTTGCTGCCGTAGATTAAAAGGAAAGGGAAGCGACCACTGGCCAGCAACTGCTGGGCGGCCCAGAAGAGGCGGAGTTCGGAGGCTTCCAGCAGGAAGTGACAGTTCTCCAGGGCTACCTGATTGGCCACCAGTACCTGTGGATGGAGCAGTACCTCCCGGGAGAGGTAGGCTACCTGGCTGGTATGACTCGCTGCGGCGAAACCCGGCAGTGCCAGGCTGTGCCGGGGACCGGCGCCAACCAGTTCAGTGATCCCACCGCGGGGGTAGCCATGGGCCGGCAGGACTTCGTCAAGGGCAGTAAACCCGGTGGAGTGCCCCCGGAGCGCGGGTTGCAGGCGGTGTCCTTGTGAAAGCTTCCGGGTCGCCAGCAGACTGGCGACGGTTCCACCACCATCAGCACTGGATGATAATCCTCCGACCATTGTGAGCCTCCTGAGCCCAACATACTGAACATTTGTTCAGCTGCCAAGAAAAAAGTGCCACAGGGAGAAAAGTAGCTTTGTAACGCGCCGCGTTGGTGATTATAATGCGGTGAGTTATTGAACCCGCCCGGAGGTGCCATGGAGAAGTATCAAGTGCTCAACGAAACACTCAAGCCCATTGACAAAGTCATTGACCTCTCCCTCTCAGCACTGCGCAAGGCCAACCTCTATGAGCCCTTGAAGTCCTCAGTCTTCGGGACGACCAAGACCTTGCTTGCAGCCCAGTTCAAATTGCAGAACAAGCTCAAGATTTATGGTGCCGAGCATGTGCCGCAGGAGGGCGGTTGTCTCTTTGCCATCAATCATCAGAGCTGGCTGGATGCACAGGTGGTTACTGCCGCAGCACCACGGAAGGTCTCCTTCCTGGCCAAGTCAGAGTTCACCGACTGGCCGATTCTGCACCACCTCATCGACTTGACTGATGCGGTCTATATCAAGCGTGGCGGCGACGATGATACTCTTGAAATGATCGCCAACCGCCTGCGGGAAGGGTCCGCCATCGGCATCTTCCCGGAGGGCACCATTCCGGGTGAGGAGGATGTTCCTCGGTGGGACGTCGAGGCGGACACCGGTTTACTCAGGGGCAAGAGCGGAGTCGTTCGTCTGGCCCTCAAGTCTGGTGTTCCCATAATCCCCGTCGGTCTCTCGGGGACTGGTCGCTCCTTTCCTCCTGAGGCCTATCCGCGGATGCAGGAGTTTCCTCTACCCAAGGCAACGGCCATCGAAGTGCGATTTGGCGAACCGATTTATCTGCAGCAGCGTGGCGAAGGCGAAATCAGCTATGAGCAGTTGCGCGGTATGACTGACCGAGTCATGCGCGCCTTGTCTTCCTTAATAGATCACTCGATGGGGTATGAACCAATGAGCATTCCGCTGGAACCAAAGACTGTGCCGGGCCTCTTGCCGCCCATTCCCCACCGCAATGAGCCGCGCCCGGAGGTCAGCCGCTTCGGCGTGCTCATTCTCCACGGTTTCACGTCGCATGTCAGCTGTGTCTCGGACTTGCGTTTCCCCGTGGCTGAACTGGACCTCCCCTACCGCGTTCCCATCTTACGCGGGCATGGCGGGCAGTGGCAGGACCTCAAGGGAGTGAAGGCCCAGGATTGGTACGAGGACGCAGAGAATGCGCTCCTTGACCTCCTGACGGAGTGCCGCAAGGTCATCGTTGTCGGCCTCAGCATGGGTGGACTGGTGGCCCTGGACCTCGCGGCCCGCCACCGCAAGACGGTGG
>CALGBT010000344.1 GCA_937884235.1 uncultured Pseudomonadota bacterium | reverse complement strand
TGCCTGGCTGACGCTTGGCAAAGCGCAATCCCGGGGGCGGACGCTGCTGATAGACCAGCGGTGCGGCCAACAGCAGGCCCCTTGCCAGAGCGGGGTTGCGAGCTGCGGCGTGGATGGCCACGGAGCCACCGAAGGAGTGCCCCCCAATGAACGGTCGTTGGAAGCCGAGTTCGGCGATCAGTGCTGGCACTTGCGAGGCGAACCAGTGGAGGTCGTAGGGGAGGTTGGCGGGGCGTTCGGAGTATCCGGCTCCGGGGAAATCCACTGCTGCGACTCGAAAGTTCTGGCCCAGGTCAGAGATGGCGCGGCGCCAGCCGGCAGAGCTGCCCAGGAAACCGTGGAAGAGGAGTAAGCCGGGCCCTTTGGAGCCGCTCTCTTCAACGTGCCAGTTGATTCCGTTGACGGTGATGAAACGACCCGGGGCCGGCGGGCGGCGGTCGACGCGTGCGGCCATTGAGATAGCCTAGTCGTTGTCTGCGAGTCCGGCCTCGCGCCGCAACTCGAGGAGCGTTTCGTAAGACACTGGCCACGGCATGCCTTCGGGAATGAGGTCTACGGAACGACTGCGAAAGCCCTGGTCCTGCATGCGGCACTCGGGAAAACGTTCCCCCCAATCTTCGCTTTTGCGCAGACGGGCCCAGATCTTTTCCAGGGGCTCTTCACGCACATTCCCGAAGGTAATGGGCGTGAAGTCGCAGGGACAGACGTCGCCGAAGCTATTGACGTAGACCTGATAGAAGCCGGCGAAGCAGCCGAATCCATCCGCCGAGTTGACCCAGGACTGCCCCATGACAGCTGGCCCCGTGGGGTTGGCATTCTGGGCCATGGTCAATTCCTTGATGCGATTCCGGTCTTCCTGCGAGAGGCGGGTGTGTTGCTGATGCATGATGGCACCGGTGGGGACTGCATCGAACATGAAGAGCTGCATCACCTTCCATTGGATGGCGAGGTCGAGGATGCGGTCCCAGTCGCCGTCGTCGAGGTTCTGCTTGGTCATATAGCTGCTGATGCCCACCAGCATGTTGTTGTCGAGGAGGGCTTCGACCCCAGCCTTCGCCCCGGCAAAAGCTCCTTTGCTGCCGCGCAGGCGGTCATGGGTGTCGGGGTCGGTGGAGTCGACGCTGACCAGCGTGCCGAAAAGTCCGGCGCTGCGCAACTCGGGGGCTAGATCGGCGAGGCGGGAGCCGTTGGTGAAGATGGAAATAACGGCCTTGTCTTTTGGCACATAGTCAACCAATTCCAGCAGGTTCTTATGGATGGTCGGTTCCCCGCCGGAGTAAATCAGTGAGGCCCCTCCCAGTTCAACAAACTGGTCGACCAGAGACTTAATCTCCCCCAATTCGAGGGGTTTGCGGCTGGAATCAAGATAATCACGGGCAGAGCAATGTGCACAGCGCATATTGCAGGCCGAGTTCAACATCAGAACCATGTTGATGGGGCGGGCTTCTTTGCGCAGAACCACGTAGTTCAGGCCGGTGCGCAGGACCCGGGCGCCGGCAGCGGAGCCCATGGGTGGCTGAGTGAGATCGTAAACCGCCATGTCGCCGTTGACTTTGGCAATGGGCTTCATGGGGCCCAGCCCCTTGCCAAATCGTTTCAGATATCTGGCCAGCAGCCTGTCCCCGATGCCTTTGGCCCGGGGAACGTGGGGATAGTCTACTGCTGGCAGGTCTGTTCGAGTTTCAAGTTGTTCGAAGAAATCCATGGGCACTTCCTCCCACGGAATCATCAGGGAATCGTGGGCTAGCGTCAAGCAATTGCGCTTGTGATCATTGAAGCCGTATGCCAACTGCTGCTATCCTCAGCGCAATAAGAGGTGTCAAGATGAGCGGATGGACGTGGAGACTGGCCTGTTGCGCAGTATTGCTGGGGCTTGCAGCCTGTGGCGGCGATGGTGGGCAAAAAGAGTCAGCGGGTGACGCAAGTGTACCGGAAACGGTAATCGAGGACGTGGTCATCGAAGAAATGCGCGCGGATGGCCCGGTGCCCGAGGACTCCACGGTGCACGGCCCCGGCAATCCCATTGTCTGCGCCGGCGTCAAGGCCTGGGAGGAGGAGGGGGTCGTGGTTCTGGACAACGGCGTGCTCGTCATCCGCTATCGTCTGGACGAAGGGCTCTACGATGTTTCCACGGCCGCCGACGAGTTGCTTCTCAAGAACGCTGAAAGCCGTGCGACCATGGTACCCGGCCCGCCTGACGGCATCACCTACAGTTCCTCAAAGCTGCCTTTCCGGAACTGGGAGGGGGAGTGCTGGGATTCGTCGCCCCTGGGCTCGGGAACCACCGTTTCTATACGCCGGGAGTTGCCGGGGGACGGGACGATGCTCACAGGCATTTCGCTACTGGAGGATGCAACTTTTCTGCTCACCGGCCTCGTGCTCTTTGTTGGCCCAGAGCATAGAGCCACGGCCCTCAAGGAACTCACGCCATTGGTCGCTGACCCCAATACTGAAGGTGGGCTCTTCATCGGAGCAGACCCATTTCAACACGCGGTAGCGGACAATGGCTCCGACATGTATTTTGATTTCGCGGCTCGAGTTTACCGGGTGGGCAAAGGAGATTCCCTATGGTTTGCCGGCCGAGGCGGCGTCTCCAACTGGAATACAGCAATTTATGATGGTGAGAGTGGACGCTCTGTAACCGCGGGGTTCTTATCATTCCAGCGTGGCATTGGTCTCATTGCCAATGACTACGATCCGTCTATCGCGCTGGAAGATGACGGGCGCCAGGGTTTCACCCGATTTGAAGGGTTCGTGCGCTACGACCCGCACCGGGGTTGGGATGACATTGAGAATGGCTGGGGGCGCGCCAACGGGGAGTTGTTCTACGTCGACTTCCTCGCTCCCACCCCCTTCGATGGGCTGGAGCGCTACGCCAGTCGCTACGCAACCTACCACGAGAAGAAGCTCTGGACCGACATCCCCACGGGTTGGAATTCCTGGGGGGGAGGCGGCGGTGAGGGCGGCCTCGGCACGGGCATCAACGAAGAGATTCTCCAGGCCAACCTCCAGGCCATGATAGAGGATTTCGCGCCCTGGGGCATGAAGTACTTTCTCATCGACAACGGCTGGGAGGTAGTTGAAGGGGATTGGCAAACCAACGAGGAACGATTCCCCCCCCACGACGGCATGGACGGCATGGCCTATCTGGCCCAACAGGTGAAAGATGCCGGGCTGATTCCGGGTATCTGGGTGGCCCCGTTCTGGGTCAAGAGTCACTCGCAACTGGCACAGGAGCATCCCGACTGGCTGGTGCCGAAGAACGAGCTGGCTGGATTTCTCATGGCAGACGACGATGAGACCCTCGACCTCGCCAATCCAGAGGTCCTCGAGTGGCTCCACGACCTGATGTACAAGCTGACTCAAGAGTGGGGCTATAAGTGGATCAAGATGGATTTTTCTTACTATGCCCTCTTCGCCGACGAGCTCTTTGACGGCAAGCAGAGCGCGGCCGAAGCCTATCACAATGCCATGGACGTCATTCGCGATGCCATCGGCCCCGAGACTTTCTTTGTGGGGATATCAGCGATGGGTCTCTGTTTCGACACGGCCGATGGCGGCCGCACCACCCTTGATAACATGCCCACCTGGGGGGATGACGATGACCAGGGTATCAAGATCACCCTGCGCACCGCGGCCCATCGTTATTACTTGAACTGGCTGTGGTCCAACCACCACGATCTGGTCTTCTATCGTCCCACTATCGGCTTGACCCTCAACGAGGCTCGCGCCTGGACGTCGGCGGTGGCCCTCATGGGCGGCATCGTCAAGTTGGGCGACTCCTACACGATGATGCATGAGCACCCGGATTGGCTCGCCCTGGCTCGCCCGATTATTCCGGTCTATCCCCATTCGGCCCGTCCCCTGGATATGTTTGAGATGCTGCACCCGGAGGTATGGCACCTGCCAGTGGTGCGAGAGGGTCGCAATTGGGACGTGGTGGGGCTCTTCAACTGGGGCACCAACAAAGAGATCATGACCGGCAAGGAGATTGACGAGGCTACTCGCACCATCAGCCTCGACCTTGCGACAGTCGGTTTTGACCCGACCGAAAGCTACCTTACTGTGGGCTCCTGGGACCTGTCTTGTGAGTGGGTCCACGACGGCATCGTCTCTGCCGACCTGGAGCCACGCACGGACAAGGTGGTGGTGGTTCGTCGGCAGGCTACGGAGCCGGCGATTGCAGCCACCTCCCGACATCTTCTGGGAGGGGCCGTGGAAGTAACTGATGAGACCGTCGTGCCGCACGAAGGCGGCTATCGGCTCACCGCCACCATCGACCAGCCGGCCGGCCACCCGCTGAATGTGTTGATTGACGGGGCGGGATTCATGTCGAGTACTATTGTTTCACCCGAGGGCGCCTCAATCAACCAGGGCCCCTGCGAGGGTACCTGGTTGGTGCAGGTGACCCCCAAAACATCCCCCGTGAAGTTGGAGGTGCTTTATGAGTAGATTCTTCGTTCTCATGGCCGCACTCTGTTTTGCCTGCTCCAGTTCCACCTCGACCCCGGCGGACGTCGTCCCTGTGGACGCGCGGATTGACGACGTGACGAAGCTTGAACTCGTCACTGAGGAGACGGTGGAGGAGACCGACGTTGCGGTGCCATTTCCGTGGCCGACCTGTCCCACCGGCAATGACGGGCCGACTTTGGCCGAGAAGGCGGCCTACCTGGACGACCTGATGGTTTCACAGCACCTGGCTGATGGCCTGTTGCGGACGGTGACCGTGGATGATGATGGCAATGTTGTGGCCCGCCACCACCTGCCGAGCACCGGGCTGTGGACTGCCATGTATCTGGCCAGTCAGAGTCTGCGGTATGCGGTCACTGGCGACGTTGTAGCGCAGCAGAACGCGGGCCTGGCGGTGCAGGGGCTGCACGACCTGACTGCTGTCACGGGGGTCTCGGGGCTCTATGGTCGAGCCTACGCCCGTCCCGACTTCACCTATGCCTACGAGGTGGCCGATAGCCCGGCATGGGTGGCCTCAGTGGCACCTGGCTACGAGGGCTGGCACTGGAACAATGATGTCTCCAAGGACACCATGGATGGCATCGCCTTTGGCTACAGCGTGGCCCTGGAACACCTCGATGACGAAGCGATCCTGGGGGTGGTGCGGGCTGACTTCAAGGCCTTTACGGACCATCTGGTGGGCAACGGCCTGCAGATCATCGACCACACCGGCGAGGTCACCGAGCACGGTCGTCTCTACTACTCGGCCATGGATGATTTCCCGGGGTTCAATGCCCTGTTGGTAGCCGGCTGGCTGCGCCCGATCATGGCGGCTGTGCCGGACCCCGACTTGGATTTCTTCTACTACAATTGCCTGATGCGGCAGGGGCCCACCGACGACTGCCCCGACATTGAGACCGCGGACCTGGGCTCCTACATGGAGGCCATCGAGAAGACTCTGGCGCTATACATGGACAGCTGCCAGACCAACTATGACCACTTCGACATGGTCCTCCAGGCGCTCTATCCGCTGATGCGCTTTGAAACCGATGCCGGCTTGCTGGAGCGCCTCAGTGCGGTGCTGGAGGTGGGCGTCTGGGAGCCCGCTGACGCCAAGTTGGACCAGCCCCTCTACCTGTCGACCCACTCCCTCTATATCTATATGTATGGGGGGCTGGCCAATCCTGCCACTGACGACGAAGTTTTCCGTGCCGCACTGGAAGACTCGGCCTGCAGTATGGTTGCCTTGCCGCAGCATCGGGCTCAGCACGCAGTCGCCGCGGGAACCCAGGAGGTTGCCTGCCTGAACCGGCACGGCAAGCCCAACACCTTCGAGCCTGTCCCGCTCCTCCAACGCAACTTCGACAACTATGTGTGGCGCTTCGACCCCCGTGAAATCCCCACTGAGGAGGCGGCAAACCCGCACCACATCCATTCTGCTGACGACTATCTTTCGGCTTACTGGCTGGGACGCTATCACGGGTACATTTCGCCGGAGATGTAAGGGCGCGATAACGGGTTGCAGAGCCCTTGGTTGTGGTGCTAATGTGCGGTGCGAATGGCATCACGAATCCTTTCACTCAAACAAAGAGGTTAGGCATCATGCGCAACGTGATCCTGCTGTTGGCAGCATTGGCCGTCGTCTTCGTGGCACCCTCGGGCGCACTTGCGGACGATGACGTACAGCACACCTTCTCCCTGACAATCTCCCCGCTTCATCTGGTTCTGCCCATGGGCGAGCTTACGGGCGAGTATCGGGCCGGCGACAAGCTCGGAATCGGCGGCATATTGGGATTCGGCTCCGCCACGGTCGAAACCTCGGGCGGCGACGAAGACACGCTGACCCTCTTTGAGGTGGGAGCCACGTTGCGCTACTACCTGCTCGGCTCATTTATTCACGGGATGCAAGTGGGCCTGGAAGCACTCTACCTGCACGCGGGCGGAGATGTGGGCGGAGTTGCGGCCGCGGGCGAGGGGCTCTCCGTCGGTCCGTTCATCGGCTACAAGATTGCCACTAACGTCGGCTTCACCTTTGACGCGCAGTTTGGCGGGACCTACGTCATCGCCGGGGCCAAAGCGTCGGACGGGGAATCCTCGGCATCCGCATCCGAGAGCGCTTTTGGCGCACTACTGAATCTGAATATCGG
>CALGBT010000343.1 GCA_937884235.1 uncultured Pseudomonadota bacterium | reverse complement strand
GGTCTTCCCATTTACGCCCACGAGAGCACCGGCCGGCTCCACCTGAATCGTAACTTTGAATCTGTCCGTTCCCGAAACCCGCTTCCAAGCCCCGGCCCAGACCTCCTGAAAGAGAGGATTGTAGGCAACCTTCTGACGGCCAGTCTCACCGACCATATTGGCAAAGAGCGTCATGTAGTCAACCGCCAGACCACTATTCCCCAGCACCGCCTTGCTCATGGCGAGCCCCACATAAAGGCGCTGAATCAACTCCGGTGCCAACTCGCCCAGCACCCCCTTCGACTTCAAATAGGCCGAATCCAACGCCTCGACTCCCTCGTCGAAGACATCGCTGCGCATCCCCGTGGAAACCTTGCCGGTGGCGGCCGCTATCATCCCCTCGAGTTCTTCCGCAAGCTTCACATTCTTGTCGGTGAGGTAACGCTTCGTCAGCAGATTTCGGTAGTTCTCCAAGGTATCCACCGCAATCTTCCGCACCTGATTGGCAACCTCGACATCATTGGCCGTGGCCGGGAACACCTGAACCGCAGCAGTCTTCCGAGTCTGTGCTTCAACCACATGGGGCACCCACCACAACACTAGAGCCAGACTGACAGCCAACCAACCCAATCTACTTTCGAACCTTCGCATTGCACTTCCTCTTCTGCTCGGGGCAACCAACCAAACCCGCAGCGCAAAAACTAGAAATCGGCGTTGCCGGGTGTACGCGGAAATGGAACCACGTCCCGAATGTTCGCAACGCCCGTCAAATACATGACCGTCCGCTCAAAGCCCAGCCCAAAACCCGCGTGGGGCGTCGTTCCAAACCGGCGCAGATCAAGATACCACCAGTACTCCTCTTCACTCAGGCCGAATTGCGCCATGCGCTCCTTGAGGACGTCCAGTCGGTGCTCACGCTGACTGCCACCGATGATCTCCCCCACCTGTGGCACCAGCAGGTCTAAGGCCGCCACGGTCTTGCCATCATCGTTGCGCTTCATGTAAAAAGCCTTGCTCTTGGCCGGGTAATCGATGACGAAGACCGGCCCGCCCACCTTCTTCTCAGCCAGGTAGCGCTCGTGCTCCGTCTGCAGATCCATCCCCCAGGATGGCGCAAACTCAAAAGCCTCGCCTGATCTTTCCAGAATCGCCACTGCCTCAGTGTAGGTCAGGACCTCGAAACTGGCATTGGCCAGCTTCTCCAGGCGCGCCACCAGCCCCTTCTCCACCCATTGATCAAAGAACGCCAGATCCTCACCGCAGCCATTCAGCACGAAGGACGTGATAGACTTCATGAAAGCCTCGGCCAGCCGCACATCGTCCTGCAAATCCGCGAAGGCCATTTCCGGTTCAATCATCCAGAACTCAGAGGCGTGGCGAGCCGTGTTGGAGTTCTCGGCCCGAAAGGTCGGCCCGAAAGTGTAGACATCAGTGAAAGCTTGCGCAAAGACCTCCGCCTGCAACTGCCCGCTCACCGTCAAACCGGCCGACGAGCCGAAGAAATCCCTGGTGAAGTCAATGGCACCGTCTTCCTTGCGAGGCAGCTTATCGAGGTCCAGGGTCGTCACCCGGAACATCTCCCCCGCACCCTCAGCGTCGCTACAGGTGATAATCGGCGTGTGCACCCACATGAACCCCTGCTCCTGGAAGAACTTATGGATGGCGTACGCCGCCGCATTGCGCACTCGAAAAACCGCACCGAAGAGATTCGAGCGCAGGCGCAGGTGGGCAATGGTCCGTAAGTATTCCCGGGTATGTCGCTTCTTCTGCAGCGGGAAACTCGGCTCGCTGGAACCAACAACCTCGATGGCCGTGGCATGCAACTCCCACTCCTGCCCCTGTCCGGGGGAGGCCACAATATTGCCAGTCACACTGAACGCAGCCCCGGTACCTGCCCTGAAGACCTCCGCAAAGTTGGGCAGATCGCTGTTGACCACTACCTGCATCGTCGCAAAGGTCGAACCATCGCTGAGCACCAAAAAACCCACCGCCTTGCTCTCGCGCATGGACCGGGCCCAGCCACAGATTGTCACTCCTTCCCGTGGCCCACCGCGGGCCAGGACATCCCGAATCTTCTCGCCTCGAATCATTCAGCTTCACCTTCTTGCAGATCCGCCAACAGTCGTTCTTCCACTGCGGCATCGGTCTGCGCGCAAACCTGGACGACGGCATCTCGCAACCCCATAGCCGCCTCCCGGGTTGATTTCACATAGCTCAAGTCACTCAGACCCGGCAGATTGATGAGGACATTGTAATAGGCCCCCTGCGCCGCCAGTCGCGCACAAAGCGAGGCCACCCCCGCATCGCTCAAAGAGTTGGGGTTGCCCCGCATCACCATGGCCAGCGCCAGCTCCGCGGCCTGCATGGACCTCACCAGCACATCGAAGGGCACCTCCACCGCCCCCTTCGTTGCCGCCTCAATGGCCGCCAACCGCGCCGCCTGCTGCTCGTCCGTGGACTTAGGCAGCCGCATGGCCGCCATTACCCGGTTGAAAGCATCGGTATCCTCGTCCACGGCCCGGGCAAAAAACTCCTTGAGACGCTGGGCATCCTGGCCCATCTCATCCATCTCCGGCCGCAGCTTCTTGAAGCCCTTCTTGGCAAAAGTCAGGTTGGCAACCATGGCACTCAGCGCTGCCGACAACGCCCCGCAAAGTGCCGCCACGCTGCCGCCGCCCGGAGCCGGAGAATCACTTGACAACTCATCGGCAAAGCCGCTGCACGTCAGCCCCATAAGGCCACCACCAGGCCGGGCTGTGCGATACTCGATGATCTTCTGCGCCGGGTCAAAGGGCTGAACTTCAGAGAACCCCATGGACTTCACCGCAATGTCCACGAGCTCCTGCTCAGTCACTCCCCGACTGGCCACCTGCTTCGCCAGGTAGTGCTTGCCCGCCTCCGTAAGCACCGCCAACGGCACCAGCCCCACGACCTCGGACCCGGTGACCCGCACCCCTCGTTCGTCCGCCAACCGGCAGACCGCGTCAAAGACCGCATGGGGCGGCGAGACCTTGTAGTTGGTCAGGTTCATGGTCACCTGGGCAACTCCGTATTCCTCGATGAACCAGCCGGTGGCCTTGCAGTTCTTGAAGAGCCCGGCTTTACGCAAAGCCTTGCCGTGCTCGTCCCGCCGCTTCCGGCCCTTCTCATCGCGGTCGAAACAGCCCTTGTCCCGAATCTGCAAGGCAATATCCTTGGCAATCTTCGGGTTACGGCTGTTCAGGTTGATGTTGTAAGCAATCAAGAACTCCCGCGCTCCGGTTACCAGCGCCCCAAACTTCGGGTCAAACCGCGCCGGCCCGAAATCGGGCGCAAACTCCTCGGTCTTGAGCTTCTCTTCAAGGGCCTCGTACTCGCCCTTGCGAATGTCGACGATGGAACGCCGGCCCGGCCTGGTGGCCGCCTTCTCGTACAGATAGACCGGCACCTGCAGCTCCTCGCCCACCCGCTTTGCGAGCTGACGGGAGAGCTCGACACACTCCTCCATGGTGGTCTCACCGAGGGGAATGAAAGGACAGACGTCACACGCTCCCTGCCGGGCATGAGCCCCGGAGTGAGTCGACATGTCAATCAACTCAGCAGCCCGCACAATCCCCGCAAAAGCTGCGTCGACAATTGTCTCCACACTGCCCACGAAGGTAAACACGGTCCGATTGGTCGCCGCCCCCGGGTCAACGTCAAGCAACGTCACCCCATCAACCCCAGCAATCGCCGCACCAATCTCATCCAGCACCTTCCGGTTCCGCCCCTCACTGAAATTGGGTACACACTCAACCAGCTTCATGACCGTCCAACCTCATCCCTTAACAAACCACACACAGAGAGCACAATATCTACCACGCGCGCAAGGCGCTGGCAACCCTCGGGCGCATCCTTGAATTGTTCCTGCGTGGCTGTCAGTCATGGGGGTCGGAGAGATCTTCTGGCACCGCCCGGTCTCAGCAACGCCCCCACTTTCCCACCGGTCATCCCGCGACCATCACTTCCGCAGCAAATCCTCCTCCAGCAACTCCAGATCGTGGCGCTTGGCCTCGCTCTTGTCGCACCAGCTGCTCTTGAACTGGTAGGTTTTGCACATGCGAATGTTGTTGGCGTGGACGCTCTGGCCTTTGCGCAGGAACGGTACAACCTTCTTGCCCAGCTCCTCCGCGTATATCTCCGTCTCTTCATCAGTGAGGTCGTTGGGAACCTCGGCCTGCAGGAGATCCAGGGCAAAGCCATGATAGAGGGCGGCCATCTCGAAACCCGCCCGGGGGGACCAGTCGGAATGGCGGGTCCGCACGCTGTTCAGGAAGTGCTCCTCAGACTGCCGCAGCAGCGCCAGCTTGTCAGTCATGTCCAGAGTCATGCGCGCCAACGGCATGCGGAACTTGATGCTATCAAAGAGCCGCTTCAGCAGCTGGGCCCGACGATAGTAAGCCTCCGCCAGCAACGCACTACCATACTGCTCGTTGAGCGGAATGTTATTCAGGAAGGCGTCCAACGCCGCACCATAACGGGCGTCAGCAGCCGTCAAATCACCAGCCTGAAACTCGGCCCGCCCCACCAGCAGTTGAACCTGCACCAGCCAAGAAGGGTCGATCTCTGCGCTCACCAGCCCGGGCCCCAGCGCCCGCACCTTCTCCCATTCGCCCACGCCTGCCAGCGCGTCCAACTCGATGAAAGAAAGGTGTGCCAGATTCTCCGGGTCCTTCGTCCTAGCACGGGCATTCTCTACAGCCGCCAGTGCCGCACCCGGTCGGTCCAACGACATCTCGCAAAGGGCCACGTTGAACCAGCCCAGCGCCGCGACCTCGGCCGCGGGAGCCTCTTTGCCGATGAGCAGATAGATCTTGCGGGCTTCAGCTACCTGCCCGCCCTCGAACTGTTTGGCCGCCCGGGCAAACAACTCGCCCTGATCGAAGTCCTTCACCACCACCTTGTCGCCACGCTTCAAGATGGTGATGAACAGCGGCTCCAACTCGATTACCGGCAACGGCTTATCCGGAGGACGCGGACAACCGGCGAGGAGGGGAAGACCAACCAACAATAGAACTGCCCTGGACCACTTCATGAAAACCCCGTCAAGCTGGCTGAGACCCGATGATTCGGGTGGCAAGTTCATCCTCCGACACCACAACCTGCTCGCCGGTTTCAAAATTCTTCAGCGCAACCTTCTTTTGTGCCGCCTCCTCAGCCCCCACCATCACCACGAAACCGATACCACGCTTGTTGGCGTAGTCGAATTGCTTCTTGATCTTGTCGTCGGTGGGATAGAGCTCAACGCCGTTGCCTCCAGCCGGCAGCTCCTGCCGCAGACGCGCCGCCACCCGGGCGGCGTCGATCTCGTTCCCCGCCATGGTGCAGACCATCACCCGGGTCACCGTAGCCGTCTGCCCACCTTCGCTGCTGGCCAGCGCACTCAGCAACCGGTCAATGCCCAGCGAGATCCCCACCGCCGGAATCTCGCGGTTAGCCATACTGCCCAGCAGGTTGTTGTAACGACCACCGCTCATCACACTGCCCACCCCGTAGCGGGCCGGCAGGAAGGTCTCGTAGACGATGCCCGTGTAGTAATCGAGTCCCCTGGCCACGGAAGGCGCAAACTGCACCGGAGCATCCGCTGCCGAGGCCTCCACCAACGCCAGCACCTGCTCCAGCCGCTCCACGGCCAGGCGAGCCTTGTCGCTACCCGCCGCCAGCTCCAGACCGCCCCGCAGCCGTGCCGCATGGTCGCCCGTGATGTCCCCCAGTGCCGCCAGTACATCCACCTGACCGCTGCCCAGACCCAACTGAGCCAGCATCTCCCGCATGGAATCCCGGGAGACCTTGTCCACTTTGTCCAACACTCGCATCACCGGCACAACCTGGGTCGGACCGATGCCCTGCGCTTCCAATAGGCCATCCAGATAGCCGCGGTGGTTGATCTGGATAGTGAATTCCTCCATCTCCAGTGCCGCCATCACCCCGCAATCAATGAGAATGCACTCGGCATCCGCTTGGGGCGAGTCGATGCCGATGAGATCGGCATCACACTGGTAGAACTCCCGGAAGCGACCACGCTGGGGACGCTCCGCCCGCCACACGGGGGCAATCTGATATCGCCTGAAAGGCCAGCGCATGGTGGGGTTCATGCCCACGAAACGCGCCAGCGGCACCGTCAAGTCGTAACGCAACGCCACGTCTCGCCCACCGTTGTCCAGAAAGCGGTACAGAAGCTTCTCACCTTCATCGCCATACTTCCCCAGCAAAATCTCCGAGTACTCCAGCGCCGGAGTATGGAGTGGCATGTAGCCAAAGGACTCAAACACAGCACGTACTTTGTCGAGCATCAACTGCCGAGCCATCATCTCTTCGGGGGCATAGTCCCGAAATCCTTTCAACACTTGCGGTTTCATTCTCTTCTACTCCGGTACGAAGGGGTTGTGCGTACTTGTCAACTGCTTGAGCAGGTAGCGGAAGCGCTCCCACTTGCGCGCTAGAGGCAGATGCAGATCTCGCTGCGCCCCCAGAGCCTCAGGCAAACGATCTCCCGCTAGTTCCAGAAGATCCACAGCATGGAACTCCAGGCCCACAAAAGGCATCGCCGAGAGGGAACTGACGAAATGGTCAAACAACAGTGGCGGAGCGGTTGAGAGGGACGTGCCGA
>CALGBT010000342.1 GCA_937884235.1 uncultured Pseudomonadota bacterium | reverse complement strand
CACCGCCTTGACTCCCTCAACTACGTCGGCCTGCTGGGCGTGAAGTACCTCTCCGAGAACCTGACCAGCCCCGACCCCGATGACCAAGGCAACCGGGTCCGGGCTATCAATCTGGCACCGAAGGCCGGATGGGCCATCGTGGCTTATGGCGAGCCTGGTGAGGAGAAGAAGCGAAAGTTCCTGAGAGGGCTGGATGGTGCCTGGCATTACGATGGGGTGGAGAGAATGGAGTCGGTGCATTGACAGGTCTCCTCGACTTACAAACTGAGGGGGGCCTCAGTCTTCGGCGTGTTCATATATAGCCCAAATGAAAACGCAGTCCTTGCCGATCTGGATTTCACAGTTGGGGAGAGCGAGGCCGTTGACCCGCTCCCCTGCCAACTCAATGATCGTATCAATGGAATTCTGAGTTCCGGGTTGTGGCTCGTAGCTCTCACCCATACAGCCACAGATTTTGACCTCTCCGGTTGGGGATAGACCGTCAATATCAGCGAAGAAATGACACTCGATTGTCTCTATGTCATGGTGGGTTTCGAGATATCCCCAAGCCCCTGTCCAGCGGTCTTCTGGAGGATATTGCCAGAGCGATTGGCAGGCCTTCTCCAGTAGTTGTGCCTCCTCAAAATAGGATCCGGCCTTCTGGAGGGTCCGATTGAGGGTTTGAATCAGGGTTGAAGGTGGCGTTCTTTGGCAATCTGAGCAGCGAATCGGAGGACAAGAGCCCGGGGTTCAAGCCGAATCATGCGCTGGCCCCGCACCTCGCCATTTCCCGGTTAGCGGGCAGCACTGGATAGGTTGATACACTGCTGGTCTCTCAGGCCGCGTCTCGCCACTCATACCGATGGTGGATGCCGCCGACTCGAGGAATAGCGATGACCTCAGCGTTACCAGATGGCCGGGCCTGAATCGGTCGTGGTTCTGGCGAATCCTTGTTCAGCGTCAAGTGGCATCGGTCTTCGTTGTAGTAGACGACGAAATTGGAAATCAGCCGGCGGGCATGGGCCTCGCTGCAAACGACGACGTGGTCCAGCAACTCTCGCCGGAGCGTCAACACCCAGCGTTCGCAGATTCCATTTTGCCATGGAGACCGGTAGCTGGTGAGGACCGATTTGGCACCGGCCGATTTCAGCCAGTCGGCGACGCCTGCAAACTTGGAGTCCCGGTCGTGTACAAGGTAGCGGATGCAAGGGTCGTCGAAGAACACTTCACGGAGTTGCTGAAGGACCCAGGCGGCAGTAGGGTTGGCAGTGACGTTGAAGTGGAGTATGCGGCGGCGGTCATGGTGGATGATGAAGAGGCAGTAGAGCACCTTGAAGGTTGCCGTCGGGATGGTTACAAAGTCCATCGCCGCTATCTCCGGCATGTGGTTCTTGAGGAACGCCTTCCACCCGGCAACCTTGTCCGGGTCGGGAGCACGCTTCGGCAGATAGCGTGACACCGTGGCCTGAGACACGTTGACGCCCAGTTTCAGCAACTCAGCGTGGATGCGGGGTGCTCTCCAGCTGTTCTCCGTGGCCATTCTCTGGATCATTGTGCGGACTTCCGCTGATGTCCCGGGACGCCCCGGTCTGCGGCGAGAAATCCTACCCCAGTGCTTCTTGAAACTCGCCCGATGCCAGCGGACAACGGTCCCCGGAGTGACCAGAATCAGGTTGTCGCTCCATCGGCTCCACTGCTCCTTGAGTGCCACCCAGAAGGCCCGGTCAAAGTCATCCAGCGAGGGGCGAGGTCGTTCCCTCTTGAGCGCTGCCACCTGTTGTCTCAGCGCCAGGTTCTCCAAGGCCAGATCCGCCCGTCTACCGAAAAGTGCCCGAACCAGAGACAACAACATCTCCATGACTTTCACCAGCACTCTCGGGCTCATCATTGCCTCCCATAAGGTCCCTGCCCAACAGTAGGCGGCACAGACGAAAAGTCCAGTCCTGGAGCGGTCGGTCCTATTTTGAGAAGGGACACCCCGCAGGGAGTTGTGGGTGCCTTTGCCACCACCATGACCGCCGTTCAAATGCAATCCGGGTCATCAGGGCAGCAGACCATGGGATGGGGACCGGTCTCAGCGGAACCGCTGGCGGTGATTTCAATGGTTTCCGGGCCGCATTCCGGGGAGAGAGGGACGCAGAACTGCTTGTCGTCGGAAGAGCTGCAGTACTCGCACTCGTGGAGGCTGCCGACCTGCAGGGAGTACTTGAATTCGTAAACCCCGGGTTTATCGCAGGAGAATGGGCCAATGTCGCAGATGCTCTCGCGGCGACCTTCCTCAAGGCCCTGGGGCGTAATGACTTCGCCGTTGCAGCGAATGGTGGCGCCCCAGCACGTGTTGTCCCAGAAGGTGACTTTGGCGGTGATGTTCTTGGCGCAGG
>CALGBT010000341.1 GCA_937884235.1 uncultured Pseudomonadota bacterium | reverse complement strand
AGGTCGAGAAGTTGGGGAAGGATGGCAGACGGCGGAGAACCGAATTCCAACGGGCCGACAACTGGCTCCCCATCAAGGAGGAGCGTCTTCTGTGCGTTCGACTCATGACGTATGAGATCGTACCCCGAGGATCCACGCGCGTCAAAAAAATAGGCTGGAGAAAAGAGGGGTCAGAGCGTCGGCAATAGCGCTGCGATCTGTTCTGAGATCTGTGCGGGATCGGCCATGGCACCGATCCCCCATTCGCCGCAAGCGAGCTGCTTCTCCTGGGGAGCTATCAGGTGGAGGCGAGCGCCCAGGTCATTCTTCAATGTCCGTAAATTGCGTTGCACCGCGGGATGCTCCCACATGCGTGTGTTCATTGCCGGTGCCAACACCACAGGCGTCTCGGAGCGCAGCGCCAGGAGCGTGGTCGAGAGCAAATCATCGGCTATGCCATTGGCCATCTTGCCGATGAAATTGGCAGTGGCCGGGGCTACCACGGAAACCTCTGCCCAAAGCCCGAGTTCGATGTGCTCAATGGCATCCCGGTTATGTTCGCCGAACATCCCAATCGCTGCAGGATTGAGGCTGAGTGTCTCCACTGAGAGAGGAGTCACAAACTGGGTAGCATTGACTGTAAGGACGGTACGCACCTCATGGCTAGCCTTCACCAGCAGGCGAATCAGGTCCAGGGTCTTGTAGGCAGCTATGCCGCCGGTGATGCCTACCAGTATCTTGCTCATCGGGTTCTCCTTTGTTCCAGTAGGTCGAGGAGTTTGGAGGCCAACTCAGACCGCCTGGCAACGGGCAGAGACATGTCGTTTGGGCCGAGGATACAGGCCGGGTGGGCGTCTTCACCAGCTCCCATCAGATCATTGGCAACGATGTAGTTGGCCCCGGCCCGAGCCATGGTTCGCCGCGCTCTGGCGGCAAGCTCCGCGCCCGATACCGCGGTCTCCAGTTTGAAGGCCACCAAAGTCGCCTCCGGCAACCACTCACGAATGCGGTCGATGACCTTCGGGGCCGGAACCATGCGCACAACCAGCTCCGGTTCGTGGGACGAGTACTTACCTGAATGCCGCTCGGGAGTGAAGTCAGCAACGGCGGCCGTTGCAATCACCGCGTCGATGCCCGTGGCACAAATAGCTTCTGCCGACTCCAACAAGCTGGCGGTGGAGGTGAAGGTTCGAGGCACCAGTAATCCGGTATCGTAGACCCATCGCGGTGGCAATACGCTGCCCGTGCCGGAGAGCAGGAAGACAGTGTGGAATCGTCGCACCGCCTCGGCGGCCAGGCTCGCCCCGGTAGACCCCGTGGCGACATTGCCGACGTAGCGTACGTCATCAATGGGCTCGCGTGTACCCCCGGATGTAATGAGAAGCCGCATGGCTCACCCTCCGCCGCAGTTATACACTTTCAAGCCGGCTGCGGCAATGGGCGCCCACAGAAATGACTTGCCCCGGCCCGGCTGTGGGCCTAGCCTCAAGGGCGAGGTGGCGAGATGGAGAAGCTAGTCTATGGTCCGGTCCCTTCCCGTCGGTTTGGCATTTCCCTGGGAGTTGATGTCGTGCCGTTTAAGGTCTGCACCCTCGACTGCACCTACTGTCAGTTGGGGCACACGACGAGGCATAGCACCAGGCGGGAGCTTTTCGTACCCGTAGCCCGAGTTGTTGAGCAGGTGGGAGCGGCCATCTCCCGCGGTCCGATACCTGACATCATTACCTTTGCCGGTTCCGGTGAACCGACTCTCTATTCCGGCCTCGGGGAGTTGGCTGAGGAATTGCGGGCAACCTTCTCCATTCCCCTGCTCTTAATCACTAACGGCACCCTGCTGTGGCAACCCGAGGTCGCGGCTGAGGCCGCTCGCTTTGACCTGGTGGCACCCAGTCTTGATGCTGGGGATGAAGCCACTTTTAGGCTGCTCAACCGACCCGCACCAGAGGTTACGTTCCAGAGGCTGGTTGAGGGGCTCACCAGCTTTGCAGCTTGCCACCCTGAGAAAGTGCGCCTGGAAGTGTTCTTCGTTGCCGGCGTCAACGACTCCCCGGAGCAGGTTGAAGCACTGGTCGCAACGGTCACCGCCATAGCTGCCCCAAGGGTCGAGCTCAATACGGCTGTGCGGCCCACCGCAGATGCCTCGGTGCGCGGCGTCTCAGCTGAGTTTCTGGCCGATGTTGCCCGACGATTTACGTGCCCTGCCATCCCCATCGCCGTGTCGCCTATCGCAGCTTCTCGCGTAGCGCAGTCAGGCACGGGGGACCTCCGCACCGACATCCTTACCACGCTGGCCCGGAGGCCTTGTACCGCCGCCGACCTGAGCAACAGCATGGCACTGCATTTGCCCCAGGTTGAGACCACTCTCCAGGTACTTCTGGCCGAGGGAAAGATTGCTGCAGAAGCACGCGCCAATGCGCTATACTACGTCCTGAGACCATGACGGGTCAGTTTGCCAATGTTGTGCATCCGAGGTTGCATGACGCTGGAAACCCTGGGTGGCCACGCGACGGATATGCCCCATGAAACGGCGCTTTCTTATTGCGGCAGCAATCATTGCCCTGACGGTGACCGTGACGGTCCTGTTAGTGCCTGTCGGCTTCCGTCTCTTCTATGAGATTCGGCGCGAGAGCCTGCCAGCCATCATCGACCGCCAGGCTTTTGATGAGCAACTCTGGCAGGTTAGCCGTGTTTATGATCGGTACGGCGGCGTCCTCGCTGAGTTCTCCAGAGAGCGCCGCACCATCGTTCCCGTGGAAGAGTTTCCAGACTACCTGCTACAAGCGGTGGTTGCTGCAGAAGACAAGCGGTTCTTTGAGCACACCGGAATCGACTGGACCGCGGTGCTGCGGGCGGTGGTGGTGGATGCCGTCCGCATGAAGATCGTCCAGGGCGCATCGACGTTGACCCAACAACTTGCCAGAAATCTCTATTTGAACCAGGAAAGGACCGTCTTCCGTAAGGTTCGAGAGATGCTTATTGCTTTGCGCATGGAGGAGTCTCAGAGCAAGCAGGAGATCCTTCACCAGTACCTCAACCTGATCTACCTGGGCCATGGGCGCTACGGAGTTGAGGAGGCTGCCCAATTCTACTTTGGCAAATCGGCGAGGCAAGTCGACCTTGCGGAAGCTGCCCTGCTGGCAGGAATTATCAAGGGCCCGGAAGTATTCTCTCCGGTGAAGGCTCCTCAGAAGGCGCGACGAAGACAGGAGTTTGTGCTAGGGCAGATGGTTTCCGCGGGTTTCGTGGAAGCCTCAATCGCGGACTCAATCGAGTTGCCGGTGATTGTTGGCGCCAGCCAGAAGCCGAGCCTCGCCTCTCCGTATGGTGTGGATGCAGCATTGGCCAGCTTCATTGGACTGGTGGGACGGGAGGCCTTTGACCTCGGTGGATTCCGTCTCAGCACAACCCTGGACCCGGCCTGGCAGCTGGCCATGGACCGCGCCGTGGCGGACCAACTACCTGCCTTGGGAGTGGGACTCGATCTGTCGGCTACTGAGCCGGAGGAGTTGTGCAACTGCGTCCAGGGAGCCAAGGTGCCCACCGGATGCGCCGTCTGGGCGGAGGTGAGAAGACGCGGTAGTGCTGGAGACGGCTATGTCGTTTCTCTCCTGGGGAGACTAGGGCGGGTCCCGGACAATGCCCTCGAGCGATTGGGCGGCAGCGAAGAAGGGCTCCCGGCGCTGCAACCTGGGTCCTTCGTCAAGGTTATTCCCAACCAGGAGTTCAAGTTGGATTCTCCCTGGCTAACCGAGGAGATACTCGTGGTGCCGGTGGCGCGACCTCAGGTTGCGGCAGTTCTCATGGACGCGGTCTCCGGTGCGGTGCGGGCAGTCTATGGTGGTGTCGACCATCGCTACCATCCCTTCAACCGTGCGATCACGGCCCGTCGGCAAATTGGCTCAACAATCAAGCCTTTCATCTACCTCGCGGCAATGCAGGCCAATGCCTGGGACGTTGACACGGAAATCGATGCCAGATGCCTCGACCTCCGCAAGGACAATGGCCGACGGTGGGCCATTCGTGACAGCCATGCCCATGGGGACAAGCTGACTATCTCCGAAGCACTAGAGATTTCCTCCAACTGCGCTGCGGTGCGAACCTTCAGGATGCTTGGCGTCGAGACCTTCACTACCTCGTGGAACAACTGGGGATTGCCGGCACTTGACACGGCCGACGCTTCCCTGGCCCTTGGTAGCGCCGCCATGAGCCCCATGGAGTTGGCCTCGGCCTATGCGCTCCTGGGCAACGGACGATGTACGCCGAGTCCGGTGCTTCTGGCGCAGGTTTTGGGGCGCGGGATGGTCCCATACGTGCTGCCACCCACGGCGTGCGTGGGGGCGCCTCCGGCGGCAGAAATCAAGGCTTTGGCGCACGCCCTCAGCCGGGTCTTCACCCATGGAACAGGCAGGGCAGCCCGAGTCGACGGTCTCCGCGCATTTGGCAAGACCGGCACTACCGGCGGGGGCCGTGACGCCTGGCTGGCCGGGGTCATTTATCTCCCTGAAGAGAACCCGCTGGTGCTTGTGGTCTGGGTTGGCACGGACGACTTCTCTGAGTTGGAAGACAACAGTGGCCCCACCTCGGCCGCATTGGTCTGGAAGTCAATTGTGCAGGAACTGGTGGAACTCTAGTCCAGGTTCTCGACCTTGCTCGGGTCCTCATCTGAACCGGGATTTGTCGTCTGAGTGATGGCGAGGATGCGAATCTTGCGTCCCTTCCCTCGTAGGATCTGGAGGATTCCATCCCCAGAGCGCGGGAAGACCGACGCACCTTTCGGGTTTCGCACCACCTTGTAGCCCCGCTTGCGGTAGAACTCCATGACCTCTTCCAAGCTCGCCTCGACGTCGTAGCGAGTGACGGCGGGGTTGTCTGCAGGCATGTCGGCAGGCTTCACCTCAACAACCCTGTCGGGCAGCAGGTAGCTGCCCACCGGCGGCAACTCCGATCTCTTCAGGCCCGTTGGGGCGGGAAGGGTTGGTTCCGGAATTAGCAACTCTGGTAGACGAATGTCCGTGGCCGCCGGTGCCGGCGGCGGCGTCCTCTCTGCAGGCTGGGCGCAGCCGGCGGCAAGGAGCGCGGCGAGTGAGAGAAGGCAGAGCAAATGCCTGAGGTTGCGGACTCTAGTCAAAGACCATCCCCCATGAGGTGGAGAAGACCGATTGCGACGGTGCCCCCAGCTTCTTGACTGACTTGCTCCCGGTCTCAATCACTCCGCCACCAGCAGGTGGGCTCATTTCCGGCGATGATTCGCCGGCGGCACCGGTCTGAACAACCAATTCGAGACTCCCGCCAGTGCCGCCGCCAAAGAACGAGCCGCCGCTGGAACCAGAATCGGCTCCCGGGTAGGGGGAGCCAAAACCAGGCGTCGATGCGCCATCTTTCATGTCGCTCAGCCAGGGCTCAAAATCCTCCTCGCCAGCAAAACAGGTGGGCCGCTGGGTAACTTGCAGTCCCACCAACTCTGAGTCGGCAAGGGTGATGTACTCCACCAGATCGTCCGGAGTCAGCAGGTCGCCGTCTTCGTCGATGGCCCCCACCACGTCCTCTACGGTATTATCAGACTCTCCGTCGAAGTCGATTCCCCACAGCCTGGCATCACCAATAGCACAAAGACCCTTGGTTGAAATCTGGGTTCCGAAGTATGCCACTGAATTGAAGATCACAACATTGGTGGAAAGGGTCTCGTTCTTCTCCAACTCAATGTGCCAGTTCTCCTTAGCGACAAATCCTTCGCCGGTCCAGTCTTCCGAAACGGAGTAGACGTGCTCCCGCTGGCTCGGCGTCAGGGCCTCGTCAGCGGCACCGGTAGCATAGACGATGACCAGACGACCCGGAGAGAAGCTAGTAGCGGCGGCCGGCTCAAACTCAATGGGGCGTCGTTTGTTGTGGTCGAGCTTCAACCCGTCGAAGGCATCATGGAAGAACTCAAGCTTCCAATCCTCGGGGTCATTGGCCGCGAGATTCAGCCGCCACAATTGGCCGCAGGCATCCCCAATGAAGGCCCGCGTCACATTGGACCCCGGGAAGGTGTCATAGGCCACCACGTTGCCAATCATTGGGCAATCGAGGAACTCGTTGTTCTGAGCGACATCATTGGTATCAACAACGTTGCCGCACGAATTGCAGAACTCGCGAATCAACTGGCCGGATTGAAGGTCCACGACGTAGACGGCCCGGCCGGATTCGTCCTCACCCGAGATCTCGCCGCCACCACCAAATATGGCCACGGAGCGTTCCTGTACATCCCCGCCATCATACTCAAAGAAGAGCGAACCGATGGCAGGACGAGAGTAAGTGTTGCCCAGCCGTGCGAAGTCCGTGGAAGGCACGCAGCCAGAACTGGCATCGGGGACATTGTAGCAACGCTCCGTGTTGGAAATCTCCCACATGAACTCGTACTCTTGGGGCAACGTGACATTGAGCGAGAAGTATCCTCTGCCCCCCTGGCCGTAACCAGAGACCAGTACCGAGCGCCACCGCTCTGTCTCTTCTTCAAGGCTGAGGTCGAGACTCTCTTTGAAGAGCCGCACTTCCTCGGTGACCGGTTCGCCGTCCATCAGGTAGACCGTGCCGGCGGCGAGCTGATTGAGCTTGGCCAGCAGGTGCTGCGGAAGAAATGACCACAATTCCTGGCCATAGTCTGTTGGAGAAAGTGAGGACAGACGGTCAACCCGGAAGGCATGCATCTGCCCGTCGTGGGTGCCGGCAAAGAGTACCGTGGGCCTGGTTCGGACCTCCTCTTTGTTGCGATAGCGAATGAAAGAGGGAATCGGTGCGGTAAGGCTGAAAAGGTTGGTCTGCACCACCGGCTGGGCGTGGTTAATCGCCCCCAGCGGGACATTCTCGCGGCGGCTCCCCTCATCACCACGAACCAGTCGCAGCAGCTGTTGACGATACTCCTCCCGCACTGTCGGGTCGGTTGCCTCACCCAGATCAATCCCGGAATAGAGATTCTCACCATTGGGCAACTCATAGGGATCCAACTGCGGCAAGGTCCCAGTTGTTGGAATGCCCAACAAATCTGCCGTAACAGCCGAATTGGAGATGGAGAAAGGAACCTTGAGACCATCTATCTGCGTCTCGACAACACGTTCGCTAACGCGATCGGCCAGTGCTCCTGAGATAGAGAACACCTCGCACAGGGAGGCACCGCCATCTGAACCTTCCACAGCACAAGACTTGTCGCATCGGTAAACAAACTGGTCAAGATGGCCAGTTTGATCCATTGGGGTGTACATGGTGCCACTATAGGAAGCGTTGAAGTGGTACTGCTTGTCCTTGGAGCGCAGCGTGCGATTGGTGACCACAGTGTTGACGGAAGCGGCCTGATTCCCCTGGATGGAAACAAGGATTTGTCCCAAGGCCGCGGTCAACTCAGCCTGGCTGTTGGCGATGTACGCAGAATCACTGCCCCCGGCCTCAGCGATTTCGTTGAGTACCGGGAAGGTGCCCCCTGGCAAATTGAAGCCGACAACGTAGACCGTGACGCCAACTGCCAACAGGTTCGCCGCGGCTGCCACCGAACTAGGATAGCCAAAGACTCCTTCGCCCAGGTTTGGCTGGCCATCCGTAATGAAAATGATACTCTTGGAGCGGCAGTCGTAGTAGGGGTCGCCTTTCTCACTGGGCTCGTCATATGGTCGAACACGCACGTCGTTCTGGAAGAAGTAGAGGGCATCATCAAGCGCCGGAGCAAGGGGCGAACCGGAGTAGGGCCTGACTCCCAGGATC
>CALGBT010000340.1 GCA_937884235.1 uncultured Pseudomonadota bacterium | reverse complement strand
GGGTCAATGGATTTGATGCGCCGGTAGAGCTTCTCAGCCGCCTCAAGGTCGCCCAGTTGACGCCACATGAGGGCCGCCTCCCATTCGAGATAGCGACGCTCCTGGTCGCGGTCCCGAGTATCCTGCCGCGCTTTGCCCAGCAAGGCCGCAAGGGCATCGTGGTCATCACAGGCGGAGTAGATGTTGACACAGAACTCCACGACGTCGGCGTTCCCTGGGTAGGCCTTGTAGAGATCCTTCAATGCGGCGTAGCCCTTCTTCTTTTCCTGCAATTTGAGGGTGAAAACCCGGGCACGCTCCTTGAGCAGTTCCCGCTTGGACTCATCGTCGGTAACCTGTTCGGCCCATTGGTCCACCAGCGCCACCAAAGCGGTCCACGATTCCTGCTCCTTGTAGGCCGCGACCAGTTCCATACAGACCTGGTCAGAGGGCGCTTCGTCCATCACCCTTTCCAGCAAAGCAACTCCGTCATCGCTTCGCCCCAGATCCATGAGCAGGCGCCCCAGACGGGTCTGCAGCGATGGCCGCTCAATCTCGTTGGCAGCGGCAATTTCCTCCTCCAAACTGGCGATGACGCGCTGCAGCTCCTCGGTGGCTTCAACGGTCTGCTTCAGGCCCTCCTCGGCCTTGTCCCGCCAACTCTTGTGGCCACTCTTCAGCTCCTCGAAAGACTTCTGCGCCAGGCTCACGTTACCGGCAGCCATGGCTGCATGCCCCAACTGAAAGAGCGCATCACCCTGGCGCTCGGCCCCCTGGCTGGAGGCAACCTTCCGCTTCAGCAAAAGCACCACGAAGCGAGCCAATGACATCTCGGTGAGCATCTGCACGGCCCGCTGCGCCACTTCCTCGGACGGAAGCCGTTCAAAGGCCTCAGTGACGAGAATAACGGCCTCTTTGGATTGCGTCGAACGGTCAAACAGAAGCCCGGCGAGGCGAAGCTTGAGGTTGGCGGCCATGACCGGGTCGGTGGCATGATCGAGGTGACGTTTGACAACCTCTACCAGCTTTCCACGGAACTCAGAGAGGACTCCGCGGTCAGCCATCGCCTCCACGACTTCCCGCAGACTCTCGTAAAGAGCCTGGAAGTCCCCACGCTGCGTGAAGAAGGCAACCAGGTTGTCCAGTGCAGTCTTATCGGTAGGGGCTTCTTTGACACTTTGCAGCAGGTCATCTTTTCTCGACATTGCGCACCACCGTTGTGACGGTTCAGTAGAAGACAGAATCTGTTTACAATCTAGCGCGTTAACGCGAGGGCTTCAAGAACTATGACAGTCGCGGCCGGGCGCTTGACAGGCGGGTTCAAATGGTGATGGAAACCTGGAAGTCGGGACCAAGCACAGCCTGGGAAAGATCGGCTCCCACGCTGCTGCCGGGCAGAACGACCACTTGCGAGACCTGGTGAGGACCGACCACAGTCCCCGACTGCAAAACACTCCCGGGGCCAACTTGCGCCGCCTGGGCCAGGTTGACTCCAGGGCCGACATAGGCAGGCCCTGAGATTGCCCCTTCGGGAATCCCGCCGGGAAAGAACTGTCCCGGGGAGCACGCAGCCACCTGGCGACGGATTCCAGAAGCCGCAGATGCAACCAGAACTTCACCGCAGAACCGCCAGTAGGACTCCCAGGTGCCGAGGTCCCGCCAGCAGAAATCCTCCACCAGACCAACTACCGGTCGACCACCTTCCAGGAGGGGGTGGAAGGCACCGGAAATGACCGAAGACGGTTCGGCCCGAAGAGGTGCATAGGCATCGGGTTCCAGCAGATAGATACCGGCAAAGACGCGGCGCGCCGGGTCATCGGCACGACTCGGTCCAATCCAGGTAATCCGGCCATCTTCGCCCACGAGGGTCGAACGCAAGCGGTCAAACCCGGTCCCCTCGTGGAGGAGGGCAGTGGCCACGGCGCCGCTATCAAAATGGCGCCTGGCCAGCTGAGCCAGGTCAAAATCGAAAAAGAGGTCCGAATTCACAACGAGGAGGGTCTCTCCGTCGAAGTGAGGCCGTGCCAGGGCTATTCCCCCGCCGGTCCCGAGCAAGACAGTCTCTCGGGAGAGGTGAATCTCGGGTCTCTCGGGAAGGCGCAGTGAGAGGTCTTCCAGGAACCGCGCCAATAGCCCGCCATGGTGAAAAGTGTTGACCACGATGCGCCGGATTCCCGCGGCAACGACCCGGCGCACCCCATATTCGATGAGCGGCACATCGAAAACTGGCAAGAGGGGCTTGGGGCACTGGTCCGTGAATGGAGCCAGCCGCGTCCCCAGGCCGGCAGCAAGGATCATGGCAACGCAGCTGGAAAGGTCTTGGGGGGAAGATGGTGCCGTGCGGCCAAAGCCCATAACTAGAAGACAACCGAAGCGTAGCCCACGAAGTCCACTGCATCACCATCTTCGGCGGCAAGCTCCAGACTGGTCCTATGGGTAAGCAATTCGCCATACTCCGAACCGGTTAGGCGTGCCGCAGTTACCGCCGCGGCAGCCGCACCCGGACAGCAGGCGTTGTAGTTGCTCAACCCCTCTTCCAGGCAGCCCTGAGGGTCGAGGTTAACGAGCCGACTGATGAAGGACTGGTCATTCTCGGACTTGGCCCAGCGGTGAGCGCGTTCGCTGACGCCGTGCGGAGTGAAGCCGTAGCGCGGGCCATAGTGGGTGAGGTCGGTGGTACCAACAAAAACCGGAGAGGCATCACAACGCCGGATGAACTCCATGAGCAGGTCGACGATATCAAGAATTATGTCGCGGGGCGGCAGATGCAGCACCAAGACTTTGGCCTGGGGAAAGAGGGCCCGGATCATCGGCATCTGGACTTCCACCGTGTTGTCACTCTCCCAGGTACTGACATCCGCCTTCCGGAAGCGGAACGCTCCGGCAATTCCCTCCACCAACTCGGCGTGGGAGTAGACCGGCCCCAGGGGCGTATCAAAACCCTCGTCAGCAAAGATGACGGAGCGCTGATACTGGTGCACATGCCCACCGAAGAGGACCACGAGGTCGGGTTCCCGGAGGGCGAGGTTGGCCCAAACTTCATAGGCAATAGCCCCCGAGTATCTCCAGCCGGCGTGAGGAACGATGCCGGCTCCCGGTGGCTTCTTGAGCTTCGAGGGGCGCTTCATGGCTGGAGCATATTCGGCCAGGGTCGCCTCAATCTGTTTGGCGGTAGCCGGGTACCAGGACCCGGCGAACGAGCTACTGACGAGCGCCATAGGCTAACTCCTTCGAAGCATGTGAACGAACTGTGGATGAGTATGAACCTTTTCCATGGCGTCGCATTTCTATACCGGTCCATTGGCAAAGTCAAGTGAATCAAGCACTTCCGGAGCAAACAAGAGGTACTGCGGGGGGCACACAAGTTCAATGATAGAGCGGGGTTCCAGAAGCATCGAAGCGCCGCGCAAAGATACCGCAACCATCGCCATCCTGTCCGGTTGCCGGGGCCCCGGTGGGGCAACTCTCCCACGCTATCACCAGCACCTGGTCCCCACCACCGAGGGCGGGCTGCCGCTGCTCCCCTGCGGTCTGCACGCCAGCCCCGCTCTCCCCCATGGCGGGCTGGCCCTGGGCGTCGAATCGCCGCCAGAACACGCCGCAGCC
>CALGBT010000339.1 GCA_937884235.1 uncultured Pseudomonadota bacterium | reverse complement strand
GCACGAAGTACTTGAAGATGCTGTGCTGGATGGTCTCGGTGAGGCGAGGTGGTGCCTTATCCGGCAGGTCGAGGAAGCCCAGCTGATTGAACGGTACGGTGGCGAGATACATCCAACTCGTGCCACCCACCTCGTGCTCGCCGTAGACGTGGTCGATGAGCTTCTCCCGCTTGCGCAGGGGGTCGGGGGGGGCAGCGACGCGATCGTCAGCGATGGCAAGGAGTCCATCCCGGTTGCCGAAGGTGATAGCTTCATTGGGGCACGCCGCGGCGCAGGCGGGAATCTTCCCCTCCTCCAGGCGAGCGAAGCAGAACTCGCACTTCATCACCCGCGGGGTCAGCACCTCGTCATATTCGTAAGAGGGAATCTGGAAGGGACACGCCACCATGCAGTAGCGGCAGCCGATGCACTTTGAGGCTTCGTAGCGTACCGGCCCTTTCGGGTCCTTGGTGAGAGCACCGACGATGCAGGCGGAGACGCAGGCCGGGTCGAGGCAGTGCATGCACTGGACCTTGGCGTGTGCGGGATGACCGTTGCACTGCACTTCATCATAGCGGTTGACCACGGTCAGCGCCGTGGCGCTGGGGCGCCGGGGTTCCTCCAGTACCGTCATGTCTTCAAAGGAAGTCGCTGGAGGTGGCAGGTCGTTGGCCTTGTTGCAGGCTGCTTCGCACTTGCGGCAGCCGCCACACAGGCTGAGATCCACCAGACACCCGACGGCATCGGCAGGTATTGACGGCCCTTCCGATGCCTCGGAACTGCCGGCGGCGAGGGTCAGACCCCCGGCACCGAGTAGTTGGAGAAATGCTCTGCGGTTTTGTTTCATTCGTCGCCTCGACAGTAGTTGCTGAAGTCCTGTTGGCAGGCCCCATCGCCCGTTGCGTCATGTGCGTAGCGAGTCACCAGGATTACCTCCCGCCAAAGAGCTGCCGGCTGAGGGTCTTCCACTGTGCATCGGACAGCTGGTCGCCAATGCCATCAATCAACTCCCCGCCATCCTGGGCCGTCGCAAGCAGCTCAGAGTCTGGGGGACCGAAGGCTGCGTTGATGCGTTCTTTGGAGAGGGTCAGCCAGGCATCGGCCAGGGAACCGGCGAAGAGGTTCTCCAGCTCATCGGCCAGGCCGGATGGTCTGATCTTCAGGAGCCACCCTCTACGGTAGGGCGCATCGTTGACCAGTTCTGGACGGGTGAGAGCGGCCTGGTTGACCTCAACCACCTCCCCTGACAGGGGTGAGAGTTGCTCAACGAAGCGTCCCTTGCGGCCCATCTTCCATGCCGGCCTGCCCTGGCGAAGGTGTGCTCCCACCGGGGGCAACTCGAGGAGGTCAAGAGCCCCCATTAGCTTGCCGGATATTTCGTTGGCGCCGACGCTGATAAGGTCGTCGTCGGTCCACCGGGCCCAGGCGTGGCCAGGATGGTGATAGACCTCCCGGGCTGCCAGCGCGGGCAAAACCTTGCGAAAAATGGCGGCCCGGTCTGCTGCTGGTATGCCCACCAGTTTGGGGGCGCCCTGGACAGACATCTGGCCAGCCAAAGCTACTCTCCTCGAGTTCTTCTTTCGCTCCAGCTGCCAGTCCACTGCGAGGGCAATGGCGAGAAACACAATCAGAATCGCGAATGTCATGGTAACACCTCCCTGGAAAGCGGCGTTGCCTTCCTTTTCGGTCAGTACTGTTACAAGTCGCGTGCCAGAGTGGGATGTGGGGGCGAAGTTTGTTCGTATCCCCAGTCACGTAGCCGACTTGCTGGGACGAACTGCGTCAGGCGGGAGGGACGGCCCCTGGCGTAGGTGCCGAGAAATCCAACAGTCGGTGCCGAATATTGCGGCAGTCAGGGGCGGGGCCAGGTCTGGGGATTTGCCAGTGCGTCGTTGATGAGGCCCTGGCAATGGGCACAGAACTCAGTGCCTTTGTTGTCGATGTTCTCCGCATAGGTTGAAGAGGCCAGAACGCATAACTGATTGGGGCAGTGGAGCAGGCCGAAAGTGTGCCCGAGTTCGTGGACGGCCTCCTTGATGAGTCGCTCCTGCCGCAGGTCGCGGTCATCTGGCAGGCCGTAGAATGAAGGGCGCAACCGATGTCCGGAAACCACTGCGACGGTACCCCCCAGCTGGGCCTCGCCGAAGACGTAGGTGAGGATGGGGATGAAGAGGTCCAAATCGGTGATGCCCAGGCTCTTGGTCGCTGCGGGATTGCGGATCTCCAGGAGCTTCGAAAGCATTGCCGTGGAGAGGTACTGGCCCCTGGCCGGGTTGTAGGCGAACTCCAGGTCAAGTGTGGGCCAGGTCAGTTGGACGGTCATGCGAAAGGTTTGCCCCAGGCGCTGGCACAGCCCGGGCCAATCGTACTCCGGGTCTTTGACAAAGGAGACTATTTCTAGGTAGCGCACCGTGGTCAGTTGCGTAGATTGTACTTCTTGATCTTATTGTAGATGGTAGCCCGGTCGAGGCCCAGTACCTCGGCACTACGGCTGATGTTCCAGCCCGTGCGGTCGAGGATTGCCTGGATATGGCGGCACTCGACTGCGGCCAGGGTATCACCGGGCTGGTCGAGTCTCTGGGAGGTCAGTTGGAACGGCAGATCGGTGGGGCGAATCACTCCCTCCTGGGCCACGACCATGGCTCTTTCAATGGCGTTCTGCAATTCCCGGACGTTGCCCGGCCACCGGTGCGAGGAGAGCAGGTCCAGTGCCTCCGGCGAGCTGGCGAGAGCTTCTTTGCCCATGGCGTTGGCGTACTTGGTGACAAAATGCCGGGCCAGCAGGGGAATGTCCCCTTCCCGCTCCCTCAGGGGGGGGAGGTGGATGGCAAAGACGTTGATCCGGTAGTAGAAGTCCTCCCGGAAGTCGCCCTCGGCCACTGCCTGCTCCAGATTGCGATTGGTCGCGCAGACGACTCTGAAGTCCACCTTCTTGGGTTTGTCGCTCCCCAGTCGGCAGAATTCCTTGGTTTCGATGACCCGCAGGAGATCGAGCTGGGTCTTCATGCTGATGGTGCCTATTTCGTCCAGGAAGAGCGTCCCGCCGTCAGCCATCTCAAGCTTGCCCTTGCGATGGTATTGGGCTCCGGTAAAGGCCCCGCGCTCATGCCCGAAGAGTTCGGTTTCCAGGAGGTTTTCGGGGAGCGCCCCACAGTTGATGGGGACCAGGGAGAAGTAACGCCGGTTGCTGCGGGCATGGATTGCCCTGGCGACCAGTTCCTTGCCGGTGCCGCTTTCGCCTCGGATAAGCACCGTTGCGTCGGTGTCAGCAACGGTATCGGCCAGCTCCAGCACCTTCTTCATGTTGGGGCTGTCGCCGATGATCTCCGCGCGCCCGGCCAACCGCTCGACCCGCTCACGCAGGCGCACATTCTCTTCGGTGAGGCTCTTCTGCCGCAGGGCTTTCTTGATCAAATGACAGAGTTCATCCGGGTCAAAGGGCTTGGCAACATAGTCAAAGGCCCCGTTCTTCAGAGCTTGGACTGCGGTGTTAACTGAAGCGTACGCGGTGATCATGATCACAATCAGGTCCGGGTCAACTTCGTGGAGGCGCTTCTGGAGTTCGAGTCCATCCATGCCGGGCATCTTGATATCCAATAGGACGATGTCCCACATGCCAGCATCGAAGGTCTTTAGTGCGGCTTCGGCGTCCTCTGCGGTCTCGACGTCGTAGCCCTCCTCAATGAGCCACTTCGCCAGCGAATCTCTGACGGAGAACTCGTCATCGACAACCAGGATCCTGTATTTCCGGTTCATTGTTCCCTCATGTCTTAAGCTCGGCTCCGTTCTCCTCAGCCGGCGCAATGGGCAGCACGATGTTGAAGGTAGTGCCCCTGCCGACCTCGGACTGGACCGAGATTTCCCCTCCATGCCGTTTGACGACTCCGTAGGCGACGGAAAGGCCCAACCCCGTGCCTGCTCCCTCGGACTTGGTGGTATAGAAGGGCTCAAAGACGAGGGGCAGGACCTCGTCGGGAATGCCGTGTCCGGTATCGGTCACGGCAATCTGTAGCCGTTGGTCGTCGGGGAGGCTTGTGGTCTGGACCTTCAGCGTTCCACCTTTGCTCATGGCCTCCACGGCATTGATGAAGATGGCAATGAGGGCTTGCTTCAACTGGTTGGCATCGCAGCAGAGTTCGTCATTGGCTGCGCCAAATGCGGTCTCCACCCCGATTCCGCTGATTTCCAGATGATGTCCGACGAGGGCCAGAGATTCAGTGATGACTCGGTGCAACTGCTCACTCTTGAAGGTTGCTTCCCGTTGACGAGAGAAGAGGAGCATGTTCTTGACGATCTCCCCACAGCGACTGGTTTCCGCGGTGACAATCTCCAGGGTTTCGACGATGGACCTGGTCTTCTCCTCGTCCAGTGGGCCTTTGGAGAGTTTGCGAAGGACGAGCTTGGTGTAGGTCAGGATACCTGCCAGGGGGTTGTTCAACTCGTGGGCAACGGTGGCCGAGAGCCGTCCCATGGAGACCATCTTTTCAGCGTGGAGCATCTGCGCTTGGATGCGCTCCAGTTGAGAGGTCTTCTCGGCGACTTTCTGTTCCAATGTCTCTGACCACTCCTGGGCCTCGTCCCGGGCGTCCCTCAAGTCAGCCGTCATGCGATTGAAGGACTCCGCCAGCAATCCCACTTCGCCGCCGGTGCTCAGGATGATGCTGTGATCGAGATTGCCGGCCGCGACCTCTCTGGTACCCTGGGCGAGTTTGCGAACTGGGAGGTGCACCAGGAAGTACGAGAACGCTCCGGAAATGGCGGCGAGCAAGATCACGACGACGGTTGCCAGGAGTACGATGCTGGCCTGCCTGGCCTCCATCTGGGCGTCCGCCTCGGCCAGGGACATCTTGACATCAAGGACGCCAAGGATCTTCTGCTCAGGAGGGTGGGCGTGGCACGCGGCGTTATAGCAGTCTGGTTGGTTTTCAATGGGGTTGATGAGCCCCATGACCCGGTATCCCCCCGGTGCATCCAGGTAGCGCACACGCTTCTCCAGGGGGAGTGATTCAAAGGGCACGCTGCGGCCGTGGCACCCGAAGCAGGCCTCGGCGTGCATGTCCAGAGCCATTTGCCCCTCGCCAAAGCTGCTGGCGTGAATGGTCTCCCCCCGTTTATTGTAGATCCGTATCCCCTCGATGCCTGGTTCGCCGGCAACGGTGTGGACGATTTCGGAGACTCCCTCTCGCTGGTTTCTGAGCATCGCGCTGCGAGTCGACCGGATCAGGACGTCACTGATCCGGTCTGCCGTCTGCAGCATGCTCCTTTGTACGTAGGCGGCTTCTTCTCGGGTCGAGATGGCAGCGTAGAGGATGAAGGCGCACGTGAATACGGCAATCTGCAGAAGGAATAGTTTGAATCCAAGGGAGTTTACAAGTTTCAAAACACCAGCCTCGCGCCAGAACTTCGGGGCGGCCTCAGTCCTTCGCTAGTAGAATGACTATATGGTGTGGAGTCAAGAGTATTCTACCCAAAGGCCAGGCAAGCAATCCTCCAGAATTGGTATTGATATCAAGTCTATGGAGTATCTTGCGGGGGGGCGGCGGGAGACCGCTGCAGGGCCTGGCCACTGTTCGTGCGCAAACCCGTTGCAACTCTGGGCGATGGTGCCTAATATGTCATTGCACAAAGAGATGGCGTAATCTGAGTTGAGAGTAACTTACCGAACCGATTGCGTTGGACAACAGGAGTTAGGCATGTTGCCCGAACCCACCGTCGAAAGGCTGAGCCGGTATCGGCGCATCCTCAGAGACCTTCATGGCTCTGGCAAGACCTCTGTCTTCTCACACGAGTTGGCGGAGATGGCGCATTCCAATGCTGCCCAGGTGAGGCGAGATGTGATGCTCATCGGGCACAGCGGGAGCCCGGCGAAGGGATACGAAGTCACTGCTTTGCGCACGGCCATCGGCGACGTCCTGGATGACCCGGCGCTCAGCCGCTCAGTGGTGATTGGCCTGGGTAATCTGGGACAGGCCGTGGTGGGCTATTTTGGCGATCATCACTCCCGTTTTACAATATCTGCCGCCTTTGACGTTGATCCCCTGAAGATTGGCCGGGAGAATTTTGGTGTTCCGACTTTCGGTATGGAGAAACTTGAGGAACTTATCAGTGCCCAGAATATCAGGATCGCAATTCTTGCGATACCGAAGCCGGTTGCCCAGGAAATTGTCAATCGTCTGTGCGCCGCCGGGATAACCGGCATCGTCAATTTCGTGCAGATTCCACTGAGGGTCCCGCCAGGGGTTTTTGTGGAATTGGTGGATATTGCTGCGACCTGGGAGAAGGTTGCCTATTTCTCTCGCCGTCGGCAGGGTTGACAAGATCAAGGAATGTAAAGTGGCCCGAAGGTCAGATCGTCGATGGTGAAGTCGGGGTCATCGGCCTCGTGGACTACCACATAGCCGATGGGACTCCCCGAACCGAATTCAATGAAGTTGGTGCCGTTGCTGGTAGTCATCTCAGTGTGAAATGCATTCACTCCCGGCGTTCCCGGCGCCGGACCGGGGGCATAGAAGTCCACGGCGAGCCCTCCTGGCCAGGTGTCGCCCACGTAGAGGCTCACGTAATGGGTGGCGGCCTGGAATGCGCTGGCGCCGGCAGGTTTGGCGAAGCGGATGAAGACCGGTTCCTGCCAGGGTTGGCCGAACTTGTCGAAGGAAGCGCAGGAGTTTTTCCCTGAGGTTGAATCCAGTTCCCAGTGGTTGGTGGCAATCACCGCGTCCTTGCTGGGTGTGAAGAAGTAGACGCCGGCTGAGGCGAAGGTTGATTCGATGTCTACGTTGTCATTGAGTTGCTGGCCTTCCAGGTTGGCATCAAAGGTGATGGTGCCGCCGCACATGGCCGGCGTTCCGTCGGCGAAGAGGCAGCCGAGACCGAGACCGCATGAGGGATTGTCGCAGCCCATGGCGCACTGGCCGTCGTGGCAGTTCATGCCGGCGCCGCAGGAACCACACGTGCCACCGCAGCCATTGTCGCCGCACTCTCGTCCGCCACAGTTGACCTGGCACACCCGGGCGCTGTCCCCGGATGGGCTGCCATCCTCCAGGAGGCCATCACCCGCGGGCTGGGAAGCGTCCAGTTGGTTGCCAGCGGGCTCGATGCTGGCGGTGGTTTCTTCTGGTCCACAACTGGTTGCTGCAGCCAAGAAGACCACTAGAGTCCACCACTTCACCCTCTTCATCTACGACCTCCATGCGGCGCATCATGCCGAGGCGATTATACGTCCTTGGTGGCGACAAGCAAGCCGGCACTCGCGCAATTATGGCTCACTGGCGGCATGTGGCGGGCGAAAAAGTCCTGTCTTGTTGGCCTGTTGTGGAATCATTCACAGCAATTATGTTGTGTTGGTGTTGGCCTCTGTGTATCTTACGCGGGTTCTAGTCCCAATGGTTTGGAAACAGCTTGAAGACAAGAGGAGATTGGTCATGAAGAGACTGCAACGTTTTGTCCTGATTCTGGGTGCGCTGTTCATGGTGGCTTGCGGTGGCGAGACCACCAAGGAAGTTACCTTAGAGGTTGCGGCCCCCACCGTCAAAGTAGACGGATCCGTAGCGCTGCTGGTCGGGGCTGATGCCGTTTTCACGGCAACCACGGCTGATGGTGAGGATTCTGGCTATCTTTGGTCCTCAAGCGACGAGACCGCGGCCACTGTGGCCACGGACGGAACGGTTACCGGCATTGCTGCCGGCACGGCAATTATTACTGCCACCGGGCTGGATACCGAAGCCGCTGGCTCCTGGGGCGTCCATGTCTATGAAGAGGGTACCGGCCCCGCAGCCACCCCCCGCGTGTTTGTTGCCGGGAGCCTCATCGTCAAGGTTGGCGAGACCACGGAACTGGGCGCCGAGACGGTTGACGGCGAAGATTCCGGCTATGATTGGGAGTCCAGCGATGAAGCCGTTGCCACCATCTCCGAAGATGGCACCGTGACTGGCGTAGCCGTTGGCCCCTTCACTGTTACCGCCACCGGATTTGATACCGGCGAAGCGGGCACCTGGAACATGTATGTCTGGGACGATGCCCCGGTGGTCACTCCGAACCCCACCTTGACTGTCGACGGCCCCCTCTCCCTGGTGATGGGGCAGACCGGGCAGCTTGAGGTTGCTACGGCCAATGGGGAAGATAGCGCTTACACCTACGAATCCAGCGACGAAGTGGTGGCCACCATCGACCAGACCGGTCTCATTTCGGCCATGGCGGCGGGGGAAACCCTCTTCACCGTGACCGGCGTCGATACCGGGGCCACGGCGGTCTTCGGTCTAGTGGTACTTGGTACCGCGCCGACGGTTCCCTTTGAAGAGTTGTGGGAGGCTTCTGGCCACGCTGATGCCTCTGCCGAGGCCTTCCGTCACTGGGACGAAGGTGACCCGGCGGTGGTCCCGACCTCTTGCGCCAAGTGCCACAGTGCCTATGGCTATCTCGATTTCCTCGGTCTTGACGGGACTGACTTTGGCGTGGTGGACAACGCCGCCCCAACCGATTCAGTCATCACTTGCGTGGTCTGCCACAACACCGCGACACTGGCCATGGATACCGTTTCCTTCCCATCCGGTGCCGTCATCGACGGCCTCGGTCCGGAAGCACGGTGCATGCAGTGCCACCAGGGTCGTGAATCGACCACGAGCGTCAATGCCGCCATCGAAGCCGCTGCACCAGAGAGCGACGACGCGGTGGTTGAAGGGCTCGGCTTCAAGAACGTGCACTACTTTGCGGCCGGTGCCACCCTCTATGGTGGCAAGGCCATGGGCGGCTACCAGTACGATGGCAAAGCCTACATTGGCAAATTCGATCATGCCGGCAAGATCAACGGTTGCGCCGACTGCCACAATCCGCATTCCCTGGCAGTGAAAATCTCGGTTTGCTCCGAATGTCATGCTGGCGTGACCGAGGAATCTGACCTCAATGCCATCCGGATGCCGGGTAGCAACGTGGACTTTGATGGCGATGATGCCGAAGAGGGCACCCTGGGCGAAATCGAAGGACTGCGGGAACTCCTTTATCTCGCTCTCCAGGATTACGCGGCCGACACCATCGGTACGCCGATCATCTACGATACTTTCAGCTACCCCTACTTCTTTGTCGATACCAACGGCAATGGCGAAGTGGATGACGGCGAGGCGGTTTTCGCCAATGGGTACAAGCAATGGACGCCACGTTTGCTGCGCGGGGCCTACAACTTCCAGTACGCCCAGAAGGACCCGGGGGCATTTGCCCACAATAACCGCTACGTTATCCAGCTGTTGTTCGATTCAATCGAGGATCTTGGGAGCGATGTGACTGGCCTGCGCCGGACTCCCACGGGTCACTTCAACGGCGATGCTGAAGCCTTCCGTCATTGGGACAAGGATGGTGCGGTGAGTGCGTCTTGCGCTCGCTGCCATAGCTCCGAGGGTGTCAAGTTCATCGCTGAAGAGGACCTGAACGTTGCCACGGCTCAGCCTACTACTTGGGGTTTGGCATGCGACGTTTGCCACACCGGCGTCGACTATGCCAACGGCGCACCCTTGCGCTATCTCCCCGACGTCACGTTCCCCAGTGGCTTCACTATGGAGAACGACCCCGAGAATCCCGATAGTTCCTTCATCTGCCTGACCTGCCACCAGGGTCGCGAGTCTGGTGCCAGCGTGTTGGCGGCCATTGCCGCCAACAAGTTGAGCTTCAAGAACATTCACTACCTCCCGGTTGGGGCCAGCTTCTACGGCGGCGATGCGGGCAGTGGCTTTGAGTACGAGGGCAAGGAGTACGTCGGGGCATTTGGGCACTTCTCTGCGGATGCAGCCAAGTGTGAGTATTGCCACGCTCCCACCATCGACGACCACAGCTTCTTGCCGAAGCTGTCTGGAACCTGTACCGGGTGCCACGTCGAGGCGACCGACGGTATTGAGTCCATCCGCAAGGCTCGCGGCACCGACTATGATGGTGACGGGGACACGGACGAGAACCTCAAGGACGAGTTGGAAGCGCTGACCGATGTGCTCTACGAAGCCATGCAGGAGAATGCCGCTGATGCAGGCAATCCAATCATTTACTCTGCCGGCGCGTACCCCTACTTCTTTGCGGATACCAATGGCAATGGAGATGTGGATGAGGGGGAGGCAGTCTACGCCAACTCTTACAAGTCATGGACTCCGGCGTTGCTGAAGGCCTCCTTCAACTTCCAGTTCTCCCACAAAGAGCCTGCTGCATGGGCCCACAACACCGACTACATGGCACAGCTTCTCTACGACTCCATCGAAGACCTTGGTGGAGATGTAGACGACCTCAATCGACCGTAGCTGATGGCGAGCCCCGGGGCGGTTTTCCCGGGGCTCGCAATGTCCCCCACCCCGAAACTGTGGCATTTTTCAACAGATCAGTGGGCCCTTGGCTGGACAAGTGTGGCCTATTTCGACAATCGCCCACGGCGCGCCCTTGACAGCACTGTGAACCTATGCACAATGCTTTTTGTGGTTGTAGGGCTAGGTTATATAGGGGGAGGTCATGCTTGAATCTGCCGTAAAATGCCGGTTTTTTGGGTGGCTACTGATGGTGGCTGTGGGGCTTTGTCTGTCCAGTACGGGGTTGGCGGAAGAGGGGTACGAGGAGGATTGTTTCCAGTGCCACGGCTCCCAGGAGACCATGGCCGATGCGACGGACAAGAAGATCGAGCCGGGTTGGGTGGTGGCTGTTGGTGCCCTGGCCGGTACTGCCCACGAGGACAACGATTGTTCGGACTGCCATGTGCTGGCGAAGGAAGGGGCAGGCGACCACTTTGACGGTGGGCCGCCGCTGGTGCTGAAGTGTGATAGTTGCCACGAGGATGCCGCCGGCAGTTTTGCCAGCCATGATGTTCATGGAAAGGCCTTTGCCTCGGGCAATACTTCGGCTCCGTGGTGCACTGACTGTCACCCGGGCGGCCACCAGATGAAGCCTTTGAAGTCCCCGGATTCCCCCTTGGCTCCGCTCAACCAGCCGAGTCTTTGCGCTCGCTGCCACGATGGCAGTGAGTCAGAACACCAGCCGACCATCACCAAGAAGAAGCTGTTGGAGCGCTACAAGGCTGGAGTGCACTGGCAGAGTCTGGTGGAGGGCAAGCCCGCCGCCGTCTGCACCGATTGCCATGGTCACCATTCAATCCTGCCGTCGTCTGACCAGGACTCTGCGGTGAGTCGGGAGGGATTGCTCACTACCTGTGCCAAGTGCCACGCGGCCGAGACCAAGATCTATGCATCCGGCTCCCACGGGGCCACCTTGCTCCATGGAAACCTCGATGTGCCTACTTGCACGACGTGCCACGGTGACCACGACATTGCGTCCTTGAAGATGCAGGTTGGTGGAACCAGAGGTTTCGCCACTACCCAGGTCTGCATGTGGTGTCATGGTAATGACCGGATCATGGCTCGCTACGACCTTGACACGTCTCCGGTAGACACCTACCTCCATGACTTCCATGGACTGTCGCAGCGCAGCTCACTTGGCGCCTCGGCCACTTGTGCGGATTGCCACGACCCGCACCGTTCGTTGCCGGCTGGGAACCCCAAATCATCCGTGCATGTGGACAACCGCGGTGCGACTTGCGGCAAGTGCCACGGCGAATCCTCTGAGTCTTTCATTATGAGCTTCACTCATAAGAAAGGGCGCGGGGAGGGGGCTGGGACTCGGGGGCAGATTGTCGACTGGGTGACCCTGGTCTACATTATTTTGATCGTAGTGACCCTGGGAGGGATGGCGCTGCACAATGTTGTGGTGTGGACGTACTACGTCAAGCTCAAACGCAAGTACCAGGAGCGCAAGGGGGCCATCGTCCGGATGACGCAGTTTGAGCGAGGCTGGCACTGGCTGCTGCTCATCAGCTTCACGCTGCTGGCCGTCACCGGTTTCGCTCTCAGCTACTCTGATTCAGCGCCCTTCCGCTGGCTCTACTCGCTGGGTCTCACTGAAGGCAATCGTTCCTGGTTGCATCGGCTCAATGCCATCCTCATGACCCTGGATATGGGTGTCTTTCTGGTCTACAAGACGGTCACGCGGCGTGGCCGCATGTGGTGGACGCAGATGTGGCCTCGGTGGCGAGACGTGCGGGACTTCTGGAACAACATGAAGTTCCACCTCTGGTTCACCCGGCAGCGGCCACGTTTTCCCATGTTCAACTATGGTGAGAAGGCTGAATACTGGGCACTCTGGTGGGGTACCGGCGTGATGTTGCTGACCGGTCTCGTGCTCTGGTTCTCGGAACTACTGCCCGCCGACTCACCGCCCTGGATATTCGAAGTCTCCCGCGTGATTCATTACTACGAGGCAATTCTGGCCACGGGCGCCATCGTCGTCTGGCACCTCTTTAACACCATCCTCCACCCTGCCGAGTACCCCCTTGATACTTGCTGGTTGACGGGCAAGCTCACCGAGGAAGAGGCGCATCACAGGTTTGATGATGAGGCCGTTGCTTTGCAGCGTCCCAACCAGCATGAAACGGTGGTTCCAGAGTCCAAGGAGTGGATGGAAGAGGCTGGGGAAGAGGAGTCACCGAAGGCTGGGAAGTAGTCCCTCCGCAGTCCCTCTATTCGCCTTCCACGTTGCGTTTCCAGAGTGCTTTCAGGGTGTCGTCCAGGTCCTCAGGGGATTCGTCCTCAGCGAGGAAGTTGTGGCAGAGTTCGCAATCCATGGAGATGGTTTTGCCATCCTTCGTGGCGTGCTCATCGTTGTGGCAGCGGAAACACCCCCGCTTATCCTGCTCTTCGCCGCGGTGGCCCAGGTGGTTGGGGTGCGTCTCCCAGGTGAGTTTCATGGTCGGGAAGATGTTGCGCTTGTAAAGCATTGCAACAACCTCGGCGCTCTCCGCCAGTTGCTCAGCTGATACCGTGGCATCCTTGTGATTTTCTGCATAATAGGTAGGCAGGGCCTTGGCAAAGTGCTCTTGAGCACTATCTCGGTCGAGGGCATCGCCGGCATCTTTCAGGACGGCGGTTGCCACTTTATGGAGGAAAGGAACGTCGCGCTTCAGGAGCCCCTCATTAAAGGCGCGGTCAATGGCCAACCGAGGGGTCTGGTCGAAGACGTGGGTGGGACGGTTATGGCAGTCGATACAGTCCATGGTGCGCGGTTCCCGGGGAGTGCCCTCGGTGCCTTCTGGTGGCAGGTATTCGGCGGTCAACTCGCCACTCTTGTAGACCGAAACCTTGCCTACCTTCTCGCGCTTCTCGTCCAGTGCTTCGTAGCGGACTTCAATGTCCTTGCTCACGTGCCAGTGGATTCCGTGGT
>CALGBT010000338.1 GCA_937884235.1 uncultured Pseudomonadota bacterium | reverse complement strand
TATCACTGTGATCGGCGCCAACCCCTTCGACGAAGACAACGGCGAGTGGTTTGAGGTCTACGTGACCGCCAACGGCGCGGGTAAGCACTTGAACGCCGTCGACGTCGTTGCGGACGGCAAGAGTAGAGGGACCATCGACGGCAGTCAGTGCATCCCGCTGGTTCCCGGCAGCTACCTTACCGTCGCCGGCACCGAATTCCCGTGGGGCGCTGACCAGCAGCCGGCAGACGTCGTGCTGCCCTCCCTGAAGTTGCCCAACAAGGAAGCCGTCTTTGCTCTCTTTGTGGGGGAAACACTGCTCGACGAGGCCACTTATGACCAGAAGACTGACGGCATTTCCTGGCAACTGAGCGGCACTTACCTGGATACAGAGGCCAACAACACCCCGCTCAACTGGTGCTTCACAACCGCCGACGAAGCTACCGCCATTCCTCATGGCGACGGGGATATTTCCTATGCAACCCCGGGGGCCGCCAACCAGGTCTGCCCCCTGGTTTGTGCAGCCGGCGAGTGCGTCGCCGCCGATGTCTGCGTCCCCATTGTCCCGGCAATCGCCGGGGACATCATTATTACGGAAGTCATGGCCAACCCCCATGACGAGGGTACCGGAGAGTGGTTCGAACTGCGCTTTGGCCCGGATTCCGCTGGCAAGCACCTGAACGGCCTGACCATCTTCGTTGACGGGACTGCCAAAGGCACCATGGAAGGAGTGAACAACTCCTGCGTAGAGACCACGCCCAACCAGTATCTGGCCGTCGCCAAACAAGCCAGTCACCTCACGGGTATGGGAGTCGCCAACGTCCTCGAAGTGACCAAGCTCGGGCTCAAGAACGAGCCCGTTGAATTGGTTCTCAAGTCAGGGGACGAAGTGGTTGCCAGCGCCCACTACGACGAAAAGACCGACGGTGTTTCCTATCAACTGAACATCTATGAAATCGCCACCCCTGAGCTGCCAGAAAACTGGTGCTACACTCCTACAACCGAGGACTTCCTCCTGGTTGGGACCGATGGCAAGAGCAGCTACGGGACGCCGGGCCAACCCAATACCGGTTGTCCGCTCGTCTGCGACCCGGACGAATGCGAACTGGCCGGCATGTGCACCAAGATCGCCCCGGTCGCAGCGGGTCACCTGGTAATCACCGAGGTCATGGCAGACCCCGGGGGCGACAAGGGCGAATGGTTTGAAGTCCTGGTCGCTCCGGAGGCTAGCGGCAAGCACCTGAACGGCCTCGAGGTCTTCGTTGACAACTTGAGCAAAGGGCCGATTGCCGGCGACGGCGACAAGTGCCTGGTGGCCAAGGCCGGAGAGATTCTTGTGGCCAGCAAGGACCCGAACATCTTCGCCACCCCCTACCCGACCAAAGCCAACCTCTTGGTCCCCAGCCTCGCCCTCAAAAACGGCAAGTTCGAACTACGCCTCGAAGTCGGCGGCGTGAAGGTCGACGCTGCCACCTACGATAGCAAAGTGTCCGGAGTCTCCTATCAACTCAGCGGGCTCTTCACCGACGCACAATCCAACAACGATGCCGCCAATTGGTGCTACACTCCGGCAACTCCTGAGTACGAGATTGAAGCTGGCTCCTACGGCACCCCGGGGGAACTCAATCCGGCATGCCCAGTCCAGTAGTGCCCTGGCTTACCGGAAGATGGAGTAGAACACGCCGGCCGCAATTGCAGAGCCGATGACGCCCGCGACGTTGGGTCCCATGGCATGCATGAGCAGATGGTTATCCGGGTCGTATTCCCGACCCACATGCTGAACCACGCGGGCAGAGTCAGGCACAGCAGAGACGCCGGCCGCACCAATCAACGGGTTGACTTTGACCTTCAAAAAGAGATTGAGGAATTTCGCAAAGAGCACCCCACCGGCCGTGGCAAAAGCAAACGAAAAAGCTCCAAGTGTGAAGATCAGCACGGATTGTCTGGTGAGGAAGTAGTCAGCCTGTGTGGAGGCGCCGACAGTGAGGCCGATGAGCACGGTGATGATGTCGACGAAAGATGTGCGCGAGGTTTGCGCCAGGCGGTCGGTGACCCCACTCTCCTTGAGCAGATTACCGAAAAAGAACATCCCCAGCAGCGGCAAAGCCCCCGGAGCCACGAAGGTCGCCAGCACCAGTCCCCCAATGGGAAAGATGATCTTCTCCCGTTGCGATACGGGACGGGGGTCCGGCATGCGGATGCGACGCTCCCGATCGTTGGTGAGCAGCTTCATAATGGGCGGCTGGATAACCGGGACCAGTGCCATGTAAGAGTATGCCGCAATGGCAATCGGACCCAGGAGATGCGGGGCCAACATCGACGAAATGAAGATCGCCGTGGGGCCGTCGGCCCCTCCGATGATGCCGATGGCCGCTGCCTCGGAGACGTCGAAACCCAGCATCAGCGCACCCGCGAAAGTGACGAATATGCCAATCTGGGCGGCAGCCCCAAGGAGAACCAGAATCGGCTTTGAGAGAAGCGATGAAAAATCCGTCATAGCCCCGATTCCCAGGAATATGAGAGGTGGGTAGACGCCATATCGGATGCCAAAGTAGAGGATGTTGAGTACTGACATATCCTCATAGATGC
>CALGBT010000337.1 GCA_937884235.1 uncultured Pseudomonadota bacterium | reverse complement strand
GCCTCCACCTGCTCAATCAGGTACCTTGTGACGATGGCGATGTGTGCACCCAGGGCGACCACTGCCACCTGGGCGAGTGTATCGGGGCCGGAGAGTTGGCATGCAGCGACGGCAACCTCTGCACCGACGATGCCTGTGACAGCGAGAGCGGCTGTACCTTCTTGCCCAACGCCCAAGAGTGCGACGATGGCAATGCCTGCACCGTCAACGATGCCTGCGCCACGGGCTGGTGCAAGGGCGGGGGCCAGCTTGACTGCGACGATGATAACCCTTGCACCAATGATGCCTGTGACCTGGTGGAGGGCTGTATCCATTTCGATAACGTGCTGGCCTGCGAAGATGGTAATGCCTGTACTACCAGTGACGTCTGCGCTGCCGGAGCATGTGTTGCCGGCGCGCCGCTCAACTGCGATGATGGCAATGTCTGCACCGACGACTCCTGCAACCCGGCCGTGGGCTGCGTGAATGTGGCCAACCAGGACCCGTGCAACGATGGCGATGCCTGCACCACCGCCGACACTTGCGCCAACAGTTCGTGCCAGGGAGGGCCGGCCCCGGAGTGCGACGACCTGAACGTTTGCACCGAGGACTCCTGTGACCCCGACTCGGGGTGTCTCCACGGGCCGCTGACCGGAACGGAGTGTACTGACGAATCCGTGTGTACCGACGGCGACCAGTGCCTCAACGGCGCGTGCGTGCCCGGACCGCTCCTCGACTGTGCCGACGATGACCAGTGTACTAACGATTCCTGTCACCCGGTGGATGGCTGTGGACACGTGACCTTTACGCCCTGTTGCGGCAACGGTGCAGTTGAGGCAGGAGAGGAGTGTGATGACGGCAATCTGGTTGACGGCGACGGCTGCAATGCCGATTGTCAACAGGATGGCAAGCTGGTACCCGGCAACACCACCAAGATTGTGAGTCGGCAGGGTTTCAAGATCCAGTGCAAGCAGTGGTCGGGTGATACATGTGTCCAGATGTGGTTCTCAGTACCGGATGATGCCATTACCGTCAAAGCCAACTGCGGCATCGACGATACCACCAACCTGCGTCCGGTCTGGCACGGGCAACCCGATGAGCAGTGCAAGACCATGTGCTGGATCGCCACTGGTGACAACACCTGCGTGACCTCTGCCTCTGGGCCCGGCAGCGGCTCCCATTCGGGCTGGATGTATGGTGTTGGCTACCCCATCGGCTGCGACAATGATGGTCGTCAGTACAGCCAGGTCACAGTGCCCACCGTGGGCAACCAGGTCTGGTCCTTCGACAAGTTCAGTTGGGTGCGGGACGGCAGTTTCAGTTCCTATCGTTGTAACTGGTGATACTTCGACGTCGAAGGCCAGTCCTGACGCTACGACCTCCTCACACATTGCTTTGAACTATGGTGGCGGTTTTGCCATAATGTTCGCTGCGAAAGCTCACTTTTCGAAAGAATGAGGCGGTCATGAAATTGCTTTGGTTGGGGCTTTGTCTGCTCGGCTTGCTGGCCTGCTCCGGGACGGAAGCTGGCCAGGACGTAGTGGCGGTGGAAGAGGTTATTGACGGGCGTGGCGAGGTGGCGGCCGGTGATGGCGGAATTGTCCTGAACGTGCCGGATGCTCTGCCGGTCAAGGATTCTGGCCTCTTCCCCGGTGACGTGGAGGATGTCGAAGCTGAGTTGCCGACGGCGCAGTGCGCGCCGGGGGAAGGGTGCTTCCTGGACGAGTGCAGTGGCAACGATGATTGCCAGTCCGGTTGGTGCGTGCAGCACCTCGGCGAAGGTGTCTGCACCCAGTCCTGCCAATCGGAGTGTCCGCCCGGATGGAATTGCCTGCAGGTGGCTGGCACCGAGCCGGACGTGGTCTACATCTGTGTTTCCGAGTATGCCAACCTCTGCCGCCCTTGCGGCACCAACGGGGACTGCGTCGGCCCTGCAGGGACCAAGGATGCCTGTCTTGACTATGGCTCCGACGGGTATTTCTGCGGCGGGCCGTGCGGAGAAGAAGGCGCTTGCCCATGGGGCTTTTCTTGTCAGGAGGCGATTACCGTCGAGGGCAGCAAGTTGCAGCAGTGTGTCAACGATACGGGCGAGTGTCCCTGCACCGACAGTTCAATTGCGCTGGGCCTGACCACACCGTGCGTCAACGACAATGATATGGGCATCTGCCAGGGCAAGCGCACTTGCACTCAGAGTGGCCTGTCGACCTGCGATGCTGAGGTGCCGGCTCCGGAAACCTGTGACGGCCTCGACAACGATTGCGACGATGAGACGGACGAGCCATCCCTGGTGGACGGGGATTACGTCAATCTGTGCGACGACGGCAATGAATGTACGCTGGACAAGTGCACCGGCGCCAGTGGCTGTGTCAACGAAGTACTGGAGTCGGGGCCTTGTGAGGATGGTGACCCTTGCACCGTGGCGGACCACTGCCAGGCGGGAACCTGTCTGGGGGACCCAGTGGTCTGTGACGATGCCAACCCCTGCACCGACAATCTTTGCACCGAGACTGGAGGGTGTGAGTACCCCGCCAACCTGGAGGGGTGCGACGACGGCGACCCCTGCACGGTGGCCGACCAATGCCAGGAGGGGGCGTGCGCCGGGACGGCCATCGCCTGCGACTGCCAGACCGATGCTGACTGCGCCGCGCTCGAAGACGGCAACCTCTGCAATGGGACCCTGGTGTGCGATCTGGCGAAGCTCCCCTATCAGTGCGTCGTTGCCGCCGGGACCGTGGTGGTCTGCCCCGAGCCGGAGGGCGAGGGAGCCATCTGCCTCCAGGCGGCCTGCGCTCCGGCAACCGGAGAGTGTTCGCTGGTGCCCGACCATGAGGGACTGGTCTGCGCCAACAGCAATATCTGTACCGTCAACGACCAGTGCGCGGCCGGAGTCTGTGAGGATGGCGAGGTGGTCAATTGCAATGACGGCAACCCTTGTACCGACGATGGCTGCGACCCGACTGACGGGTGCACTCATCAGCCCAACATCACCCCCTGCAATGACGGCGACGTCTGCACAACGGTGGATGCGTGCAGCGAGGGAGCGTGCCTTGGTGGGCCGGCCCTCGATTGCGATGATGGCGAGCCCTGTACCCTGGACGAATGCACGCCGCTGGCAGGATGCATCCATACCAACCAGTGCAACTGCGACCTCTGCTCGGTTTGCGTCTGCGATGAGGAATCAGGGAATGTCTCGTGCATCGATAAATGCGTTGATGACAACCTTTGCACCGTCGATTCGTGCGCGCCGGAGACTGGACTG
>CALGBT010000336.1 GCA_937884235.1 uncultured Pseudomonadota bacterium | reverse complement strand
TCGAGTAATGCCCGCGCGCAATCTTCACGCCCCCCTATTGGGCCTGGGGTACATCACGGCCCTCCAATTCGCCTTCTTCGTCGACGGAGCGACCATCAGCGATGACCTCGATACGCTCTTTACTCCGAGGAAAACGCTGGTGGACGTGGGGGTGGGCTTTCGCCCTCACGGTGACGTTTTCGGCGTTCTGCCCGCCATTCTCTCTCTGGATGTAGCGTACCTGCTGCCAGTGCTTGGCGCCGCGGAGGGGGGCGTCAATCTGACCCTGAGCTTCTTCCAACCCTTCTAGAAGTGGAAGCAACCTTCCTTCACATCGCAGATGTCATTGGTTGCCGGGTTCCCATCGTCGCACAGGCCATTGTCGGGGGACCATTTGGACTGAGTTGATACCGAGTCGCACCAACCACATTCAACGTTCGGGCTGACTTCACCATCCGAGTAGCAAGCCCAATTGATGAAGCAATGCTCAGTGGCGATTGAGGAAACGGTACACAGGTTGTTGACGACCCCGATGCTGGCACATGAAACATCGTCGGGACACTGCGACACAAAGATCGACAGGTCATCGATGAAGAGTTCTGCCCCCGCCGTCTGAGGCTTGTTCACAATGAAGCGCAATTCAGTGTGGCCGCTCAAGGACGAAAGGTCTGCGGTCTGTCGATGCCACTTCTTGTCGCAAGAACTATCGTCCACCACAAGGACTTCCGCCTGGCCCGCCATGACCTTGAATGTGAAGGTCGCCAGATCGCTGTTGCAGCGGGTGGCGAATGAGAGCGTGGAGTACCCATCCGGGCCTACAACCGGCAGATGGCGACTGAAAGAGAAGTAGTCACCAGGATCGACGCCGACTCTATAGTACCGGAAGCTTCTCTTGCCGCTGTTGGTTGTAAACGGAGCCGTGCCGGCTTTGACACTCCAGGGGACAACTCCCGCACCGTGGTAGGTGAAGGCCGCTGGAGCCACGCCGTCGTTGTATGCTTCAAAGCCGTCCCGGAACATTGCTAAAGGCTCATAACAGACGATGAAGTTATCTTCTCCGTCTTTCACCTCTTCGCCACAGAGCTCGATTGGGGCGCAATCATCGTGCAGTGAACAACAGGCATCGCAGAGACATTGGCCACCAGGATTGCAGGCTTGCCAGTCCAGACATGACCCACAAGAGCCTCCACAACCGTCACCACCGCACTCCCGGCCATCACAATCTGGCGTGCAGCAGGTTCCGTTGCCCAAGCAAACGGTTCCCTCCCCGCACTGGCCGCAGACATCACCACAACCGTCGTCTCCGCACTCTTTCCCGGCACAGTCGGCCTCACAGTACTCACACTTGCCAGTCTGCTGCGCGCAGAGGTATCCGGGGTTACATTTGCCGCACTCACCGCCGCAGCCGTCGGGACCGCATTGCTTTCCATAGCACTGTGGCGTGCAACACTGGAACGAGGCGGTGCAAACCTTCCCCTGGCCACAGCTACCGCAACTCCCCCCACAGCCGTCGTCACCACAGACCTTCACCGGAGAATAGCAATTGGGGAAACAGCAGCTGCCACCGGCGCAGACTGCGTTGACATTGCATTGGCCGCAGACGCCGCCACAGCCATCGGCACCGCAATTCAACTCTTGCCCTTCCTCTCCCACGCAGACCGGCGCGCAGCAAACGTTGAAATCAGTGCAAATCTCCCCGCCTGCTTCGTTGCACTGGGCATCACCCGCACAACAATTGGGGATCGGTACGTGCAAACATCCACTGCCATCTGGGGTGCACGTATCCGCGGTGCAAATATCTTCATCGTCGCAAGCCGGGACCTTCGGAGAACCTGGAACACAGGAACCGTTGACATCGCATTTGTCCAGCAAGGTGCAAGGATCACCATCTTCACACAGGGTACCCTCGGCCACAGGTGAGGACATGCATCCAGTCTCAGAATCACACATATTCTTGGTGCAACTGTTACCATCATCGCAATCAACGGCAATGGTCCCCAGGCAGAGACCATCTGAACAGAGGTCCTGGTCCGTACACGCATCCCCATCGGAGCACGCGGTCTCGCCGTTCAAAGCGTTCATAAAGCAAAGGCCGGTCGCGGCATCGCAGGTATTGACCAGGCATTGCGTATCGCCCAGAGAATCGCAAACAACGACACTACCAGGTTGGTCCATGCAGAAGAAAAGACCACCAACGCCAATCTCGCAGCTTGTGGTGCCATCGCAAAGGTCTTCGTCCATGGCCAGACAGTCTTCATCTACGTGGCATTCGCAGGCATCAGCACCGGGTTTGCAGACACCCAGTCCGTCGCAGATGCCCAGCGGGATGCAGACATCCTGTTCACCAGGAGCTGAGGTGGGATAGAGACAGGAGGATAGAGACGGCACATTCGTGTGCTGACAGTCACCGAGGGAACATTTGTCCAGTGTGCAATCGTTGTTGTCATTACAGTCCACGGGGGGCGACACGCATTGCCCTCCAGCGCTACAAAGTCCGGGCAACGTGCACGGATCTTCATCGTTGCATTCAACTCCGGGAGTCAGGGTCGACTTGCACTTCCCGTCACCTTCGTCACAAATATCGAGAGTGCAGAGATTGCCATCGTCACACGGCTTCATCAGACCGGCACATAAGCCCTCGGCATCGCAAACATCGTTAGTCGTGCAGATAGAACCATCGTTGCACGGTGCCCCGACAAAATCCGTGGGGTCGTAGACACATTTGCCCGTCCCCGGGTCACAATAATCCGCGGTACAACCATTCACGTCATCGCAAGTCTTGGGCGGTGCCCCGAGGCACTCCCCAGCCGTGCACTTGCCGCTGCCAGTACAGGCATCGCCGTCGTCGCAGCTAAGCCCCCCGCCGATTGCCGTGGCCAGACAATCGCCAGTCGCCGGTTCGCAGAGGAACTCCTGGCAGACCCAGTTCAAGGTGTGACACTGGGGGCCCGTCGACGGGTCTTCCACACACTCACTATCATCGTTGCAGAAGAATGCACCGGTGCAGGGCTCCTCGAAGAGTTTGCAATCTTCGTCGATATTGCAACCTCCGGCACATTGCTTCGTCGTCGGAGCACAGATGGGATTGACCGGCTCAACCTCGGCACAGTCCTCGGGCTCTTCCCAGAAGCCGTTTGTGCAGGTAGCCACATGATGCTCCAAACCCTCGACGCACCACGTCCCCCCAGCCGGCACTTCCGTCAGCGAGGCATCGACTTCAACACTCAGGCAGGCATCCTTGGACGAGGTACAAAAAGAGTTTTCGGCTCCTCCCAACGGCAACGCACAATGTCCTGTGGCACAAGCCTCATCCTCAACGCATGGGTCAAAGAGATGGCAGGTACCCTCGTCGATGGCACCGTCACAGTCGTTGTCGATGGAGTCACACGACAATTCCGAGTCACCCTCGAAACCATCTACGTCAGAGTAATCGCACACCCATTCGGCGGTGCTGAGGCTCTTCTTCCAACAGGCTGCCACGACCTTCGAACTGGAACAGATGCCGGCCGTGCGACAATCGATTCCGGAAATATTGAGAGACTCCAACGCATCCACTTTCCCCACGAGTTCCTCATCGATGAGGCCATCGCAGTCGTTGTCCTTGGCATCACAGGAGAGTTCTTCGCCTTCTTCGTAGAAGGGCGGGGGAGAATCCGGGTTCTTGAATTTGCAGCTCCACTTCCCGGCGACACACGCCACGTCTACGGCCTGGGCGCAAACTCCCTTGGTCGCGCAACCTGTCGTGAGGTCGTCCTTGAGCAGACTGGCAGCCTCGTCAACGGCCCCGTCGCAATCGTTGTCCTTGCCGTCGCACAGCTCATGCTCCAAGCAGGTCGTCGGCGGTGCGGGGAGACCAGCCAGCAAGATAGAGAAGTGCGTTGTCTGGACCCAGGCCTCCTGGTTGCCCTGGTCGGGCCATGCGGGCACACTTTCAAATTTTCCTGCCGTACCCACAAAACCTTTAACCAAAGCCCACTGCGATGATTGCAGATCAACATCAATCAGTGGCAAGCGAACCGTAATGGGAAGCTTGAAGATCTGGCCATCGGGCAGTGCCTCCCAGGTGGCGGTAACGGGCGTAACGCCCTCGGGTACTTGATTGGCAACCAGATTCACCGAGAGCGACACCTGCTTGGTCACAGCCCCGGGTGGAACAACGACAGTAACTCCGCCGCCAAGGGCAAAACTCCCGCCCTCGGGCCCGACTTCCGCCGTGGGGCCGATGACTACGTCCACCGGCTTCACGTCATTAATCTCAGCATCTCGGCCGTCATCACCAACAACGTCAGGCGTGACCTCCGGCAAGATATCAAGCTCCCTGCCATCGACCTCCCCCAATTGGTCCGGAACGGCAACATCGCCAGGACTACCCGTATCCTTGGGTCCAGTGGGAACCTTTCGGACAATCTCAGAAACACATCCAGCCAGGGACAAGAACAGGGCGGCCAGCAGAACCGGAGCTACCAGAGAGTAACGTGAAGCCGTGCGCATGATGATATTGCCTCCGTATGACTACAGACCCCACTGGAAGAGCATGAGGCCACCTCCGGGTACTGCGATAGGCTGCAACGACCAAGCCGCTGCTGGGGTGTTCTTGCGAAACGAGATCGGCCAATCCAGGAGCAGGTCCAGCCCAATGAGGAGACTGACGGCTCCGATGCCATAGCTGACCAGAGCCAACGATTGCCACGTCTTCGCACTCCCTAGTTCCTTGTCAAACTGAGCGTCATAGTCGGGCAGGTTGGCATCGAGCCCATTGGCGTTGGCGGCATGCTGATCCGCGGTGTATCCCATGAAGACTCCGCCCCCGCTAAGCAACACGCCCCCCCCCAGCAGACCCCACCCGACATACGTGAGCTTGTTGGGGCCACCTCCAGCCACAACCGTTGGCCCGCCCCGGGGCTGAGAACCGTTGACATGGCCGCCAGCATTGACGAGATTCCTTTCCTGTGCCGCCCGTCGCGCGTTCTCCTCCGCCCTGGCCTGTTCCTCTGCGGCCTGCCGGGCCTCCTGGGAAGCTCTCGCAGCAGCTTCTGCTTTGGCAGCGGCGGCCTTCTCCTCTTCGGCACGGGCAGCTTCCGCAGCCCTTTCGGCCTCGATGCGCTCCTCATCTGTGCTGGCGGCCTCTACGGCACGGCGGGCCTCCTCAGCAACGCGGGCCGCCTCAGCAACGCGGGCCGCCTCAGCCAGACGGGCCTCTTCCGCCACTCTGGCTGCCCCTGCGGCCGCCAGCCCCTGCTGCTCTTCATTCTTGAGTTCAGCCGCCTTCGCCGCAGCAGCCCGCCGCAGCTCCTCTTCCATCCTCGCTTCGGCCGCAACCCGACGCGCCTCTTCCGCCGCCAAAGCCCTCTCCCGGAGGGCATCCTCTGTTGAGGGGACTGGCGGCTCGACTACGACCACAGCCTCGGCACGCCCGTCGCCAGAGCCACCCGGTTGTTCGTCGCCCACGGCATTTCGTCGCTTCTCTTCTTCCAACTGCCGGCGCTCAGCCTCCAGGGCAGCCCGTTCAGCCTCAAGACCGGCAGTCTCCTCAGCAAAACGAGCCTCTTCCTCGGCACGAACCGCCGCCGCGGCCACCCGCGCCTCCTCGGCACGACGGGCCTCCTCGGCAAGACGCGCCGCTTCAGTTGCTCGATGTACGGCAACCCGACTCTCTGCGGCTGCCTTCTTCGCAGCCTCGCGTTGCGCCGCGAGGTCATCTACGGAAGTACCGTCGGCCACTGTGCCGGGAGCATTGGCAGAGAGAAAGCGGGTCAACCTGCTCGACTCCACCAGGTCACCGTCCCGCTGCGCTAGGTCAGCGGGCACCGCAGCTACCGGGAGCGACTCCTCAAACTGACCGACCTCGCCGTATGCCACCTGGCCGTCAGGCCACTTGCCGCCCACTCCGACAGGCTGCCCCAAACCGACTCGATAGCTCTTGAGGAAACGCAGTAGCGCCATTTGGAAAGTCGCGCTCTGTTCCACCATGGCCCACCGGACCACTCCATTGAGTCTGGTGGAGACCAGATTCTGGCGAATTCGTCCGATGCGTCTGAAGGCCGGAAGATTGGTCTCCGCAGAATAGTCGTCAGCGCCAATAACCAGGAGAATGGGCACTTTCACGTTGGCCAGGGCGGTCTCTATTGATGTATCAGAGAAGGGGAAGAACGTCTCGTTGAGGAACCAGGTCATGCCGTAGCAGCCGTTGGCAACCAGCATGGCACGACCTTCGGCCCGGATTTGCGCTGCCAACTCGATTCGACTGAGATAAGAATTGCGGGCAACTGGCAGCAAGTCGCCAGCAATCCTATTCACAAACTCCAATTCTTTGGCCCAGCGCACGGGCAACCTCTCGACGGTGGCTTCGAGCGTACGCTCGACGTGCTCCCGACGAGGGAAAATGGGATCGGCGATGATGAGACTGCTTAGCCCGTCGGGATAAGTCGCTGCGTAGGTCATTCCTGCAAATCCGGTTAATCCCTGGGTCAAGACAACCACCCGCTTGCCGGCCAGTTCCTGCCGCACCAACTCAATTCGTTGAGCGTGGTGCGCAAAACAGGCGGTAACTGTCTGCTGCTCACCAGCGCGCATGGGGCAGCCATCGAATGGCATGACGATTACGGTGTAGTTGTCGGCCAACTTGCTCAGGTAGGTCTTCATGCTCCGTGCGTGCGGTGACGTTGTTGGCGCCAGATAGATGACATACTCCCGGGAATTCCCGAGCACGATGACCTCAAGCGTCTCATTACCAAAGGTTACAAACTTCTGAGTTGAGTCAATCTCTGCTCCTTCCTCAGCGCCAATTACCCGCTGGACGTCGCGAACCCACTCGTCAGGAGTCCGCTCCCCGGTCATATAGGTGATATTGGCCAGGGCCCGGCCGGCCGCGTTGGCAACCTCGGACCGCCGATGGCGGAGCTGATCCGAGACCGCCTTGACATTGGCCGGTGTGGCCATGAAAGCCAGAGCCTGCAACAACTCGATGCGAACCGGCCACTTCTCATATTCCAACATGCGCCCCAGGGTGGTCACTGCCGAAGCAGCCCCCATGGAGAAGAGACCCTTGATGGCGACAATCCTTATGTCCTGATCCGAATCTTCTTCAGCATGGGTCAAAATCACGGGCACTGCCTCAGCCTGCCCCGTGGAGGACAAGATCTCGACAGCCTCGGCCCTAACCTTGGGGTCTTCGTCCTGGGTCGCGCGACTGATGAAGTCATAGGGTTCTTGAGAATCGTAGAGACTGGCAATACGCAGGATCGAAACCTTGTCTTCGGCAGCAACTCGAGGATAGAGCTCTCGCAGCAGCGGGAAGACCGCCGGGTCCTGGTAGAAACCGAGGAACTGGCTGGCCATCCGCTTCATCTTGGGGTGTCTTGCCTGGAGCAGTGAAACAACCTCTGGAGCGGCCTTCTGACCGATGGCGAGAAGCGCATCCATGGCCGCGGCCGCACGCTTCGTATCGCCCGCTTTCAAAATCATCAACAGCGACGAGACACTGGGTGCCCCAATCCGAATCAAGGCCTCTACCGCAACGGACTTCTCATCCTCTTCCCCCAGTGAACGCAAGATGGTTGGCACCACCCTCGCCGCATCAGCCGGCCCCGCCTGCCCAATATTGCCCAGGGACATGACCAGGGCGGTGCGCAAACCGCGATTCGCCGGCGACTTGTTGAATTCGGCCTGACGCAACAACTCCATTAGCTGCGGAACCGCACTTACGCCCTGCCGCTCGGCGACCAACTGTGCGGCCTTCTCACGCACCCGGTCACTGGCATCACCGAGAATTTGGTAGAGCAATTTCTTGAAACGTTCAGCATCCCCGTTATTCGCCAGCCACTCCAAGGCGGCGAGGCGGACCCGGGGGTTGAGGGAGTTCTTCAGCCGGTCGGTCATGAGATGGTCCAAACCAGCCACGTCTTTCAATTCCGCTAACTGCCTGACAGCCTCCAACTCAATGCCAGGGTCCTCCAGAGCGCCCTTTACAACAGCCACCCCCGCCTCCCCAAAAGCAGGCAACAGACGGAGAACCTCTCGGCGCACAAAGTCATTTGTGCGGCGAGAATTCAGAGCTTCATCCAACACGACGACGGCATCGGCTCCCATGGAAAGCAGCGTTTGGGCCGCCTCGTCACGCTGTGTCGGGTCGCCAAGCTTCTCCACGAGGGTGGCAGGGTCCACGGCCTGCGCACGGAGAGCGGCCGGAGCCGCCAGCAGGACCATCACCGCCAGGCAAAGCACAAATCGTTCAGGAACGCACAAATCCAGACCTCTTCCAGCAAGCTAGCACGAAGTTCATGGTAGCATCATGCGCTACGCGCGGTCAAATATATGTGTGCGCGTATTCTTCTGTTGGGGGAACTTGCGCAAATCGGTCAACCCCAATATCATCATCAGGAGGTCACATTCATTTCGGAGGACTGCTTTGCTGGCTGGCCGCGGGGGATTATCGCAGTCCATGAGACCGAGGGCGAACCGGTGGCGGAGATGGCTGCCGGCAGCTGCGATATCCATGGCTTTGCATCTGACCATCGTCCCCGGGGTGGCCCACTATGTCGCCGGGCGCTTCGATGCCACGAATCCGCCGCCGTCGCAGGTGCAGGCTGAATTGGAACTGGAGAGAGTCCTGCCCAAGAAACCACCTGAGCCCATCCGTGAGATCCTCGAACCTCTCGATGAACTGCCTTTGGCTGAAACCTCGCCACTGCAACTGCCCCCCGCCCCGGACCTTGTGCTACCCCCGCCTGCTCAGCGTCCGCGGCTGGCCATGAATGACATTCGTTTCCCGGAATCCGCGTTCGGCGAACACCTGGTGCCCCCTCATGTGGAAACCCATCCAGAGGGCGCCGGGGGAGAGCCCTCAAGTGGCACACCTGGGGCCACTGAAACAGCCCTGGAGACGGCCGACACGTCCCCCCTTGCACCGCTCTTTCCCGCCGACCCACCACACGAGTTCCTCGATGGATTGCCCTCGGCCGCGGTCCGTTTGGGCGAAGCCCACACGGTCTTTGGTGAACGCGCCGAGGCCGAATTGCGGCGGCGAGTATATGCTCACACCTATTACCCGGAGGCTGCGGCTGACCTGAATCTCGAAGGCGTTGTCATCGTTGGCTTCCGCATCAACGCCGATGGCGAACCGCGCGACCTCTCGGTCACCAACCCCGAGATGTGCCACCCCATCCTTCAAGAGGAGGCCCTGGCCATGGTCCGCAGCGGGGCCCCCTACCCCGTCCCCGAGAGCAGCCGGGAGGTGGAGGTTTCCGTAGCTCTGGCCTATCTGAACACTCCTGAGGGGCATGCCGAGCGAATCCACATGTTACTCTCTTCCGGAGCGGACGCGGTAGACCAGCATGCTCGCCAGATGGCCGCGCAGGATGCAACGCTGACCCCCGAATTGGGGTGGCATCTGGCACTTTATCAGGTACGGGGGAAGATCATCCTGAAGCCGGGCGAGAAGATGGTAACGCCCCGCCTCGATGCGTTCATCGGCGACCCTCGACTGAAGCGCGTATTTGTTGAGAGCCTGCCGCAATTACTGCCGCGCAATGATGATGGCACACGCTTGAAGATTCCCATCCAATTCCGCATCCTCGACCCTTGACACCGGAGGTTTCATTTGCCTGCCCGCCCGAGTAGCAAATTGCCCAACCGCGCCGCGTCGCCCAGCACCTTCGGCCTGAGCCTGGGTTACGGAAATGTCCCCCTGGTCCCCCGACTCCCCTTTCCCCTGGCTGGCACGGCCAGTCGCCAGGAACGACTCTCCGGCTGGGTCGACGACCCGCCGCAGGTGACCGCGGTCGTGGTCAATGGCAAGGGCGACAGGTGTGCCCTGATTGGGGTCGATATCCTGATCATTGACCACACTCTCCTAGCCGATGTAGAAGAACTCGCGCGGACCCGTTCTGTGCCCGCGGTATTCCTCTTCGCTTCGCATACCCATTCAGCCATGGGCGGTTATCTTGACAGCAAGGGTGGACGCTACTTCATGGGACG
>CALGBT010000335.1 GCA_937884235.1 uncultured Pseudomonadota bacterium | reverse complement strand
CGCCAGAACGACGCCGTTGGATTGCTGACGATACGCGGCGACAAACTCGAACAGATCGTGCCGGCGCGCTCCCACGCCAGCCAGCTGGTGGCCGTGGAAGAGACCTTGCAGCAGGCGCTGGCGGATCCCGGCAAACATCATCACGAGGGCCCGACTTCCCTCATCCCAGCCCTGGAATATCTCATCATCTCAAAGCGTCTTGCTCGGGGTGCGGTCTTCATTTTGAGCGACTTCTTCGTCGACTTGGATTCACTCTTTCCCTACTTGAATTACTTGAAGGCTGCGGGCAACTACGTCTGGTTGGTCCATCTCCTCGACCCTGCCGAGTTCGACTTCGCAACCACCGGCAAAACTCGTACCTTCCCCTTCGCCGGCACCCGGGTCTTTCGCTCCAACGAAACCGGCCTCGGAGTGCTGATGGAGTCGGAGTTGGCGCGCCCGGACTACGTATCCCGCTTTCGTAGCTACCTGGATTCGCTTCACCAGCGGTGTGCGGAGAACGCCCTGGATTGGAGCGGCTGTAACTCCGACCGGGACCCAGTAGAGTTTCTGGTTGAGTACCTACAGGAGCGCAAATGAGTTTTCAGCGCCCCGAATTCTTGCTGGCCCTTCTGCTGGCCTTGTTACCGGCGGCCTTCTACCTGTCGCGTTACGTTCGCTCAACGCGCACCGTCTTCCCTGCAGCTCATTACCTCTTTGGCAAAGACAGGACCCCCCTCGCCCGACTGCGGAGCCGTCAGATCATTGCTACTTTGCTGCGGGCAGCCATTATCTGCCTGGCGGCTCTGGCATTTGCTGGCCCGGTACTCCCCGAACGCCCGACCACTGCCCCTCCGCCACAAGGTAGCAGAGCAGTTCTGCTCTTCGACACATCAGCCTCCATGACAGCGACATCGAAGGAGGGTAAGTCCCTCCTCGCAGCACTGGTGGTCGAGGCTCAAGCGGTGGTAAGTAGCGCTTCGGACGAATCCCTGGTGGCCATCGTGCCCTGCCCCCGCCCCCAGGAGAATCTGGTCTGGCTCCCTCGCGACGAGGCCCTGGTCGCCCTGGCTAGATTGGAATCAAGTTGGACAACCTGCAGGCCAGCATCGCTCCTCGAACATCTCCTCAACGCACTGCCCGCTGAGACCAACTTCCATCTCTTCTCTGATCTTGATGTCGATGACGAGGAGTGGAGCCACCTGACCTCCCTCCTGGAGGCAGCCAGCAATGTCAAGGTGCATCAGCCCGCATCATCGCCAACTGCCAACCGCGCCGTGGCTGACCTCTGGCCCATTCCAGGTGGGGTTGGCCTGTTGCTGGAGACCACCGCTAGGGACATGCCAGCGAGTGAAGCGACTATTCGATGTCCCGGCCATGAGGCAACCAGCCCGGTGCCGGCATTGACCACCGCAGGAGCAGCTGTGTCGGTGACCATTCCGGCGAATCTCGCTCCAGGACTCTGTCAAATCACTCTGGCTGACGATGCCCTGCACTACGACAACAGCGCCTGGTTCGAGGCCGGTGCCCCTGAGCCCACCAGAGTGCTCGTCGTTGACGGCTCTCCAGGTCATTCGGTGGTAGCCTCCCCAGGAGGTTTTCTCACCGCCGCTCTGCGTGCCGGGGAGGCACCAGTGCGTCTCTTTCATCTTGCCCAGACAGAGTTCTCATTCGACAGCTTGCGGCTGGCTGATCTGCTCGTACTTGTGGACCCGCGCCCCCTTCCCGAATACATGCAGAAAGGTCTCGTCGAGTTCATGGCCCGGGGCAAACAGGTATGGCTCTTTGCGGGCAACGCCATGGCGGAGTGGGAGAGCGACAACCTGCTGCTTCCCGGCCTGCAGTCGCGGCGCTGCGTCTCCCTTCCGGAGCAACCTTTCCAGATTGAGTGGGCCACTCCAGATGATCCATCCATGGCAGCCATCAAAGCACTGCCAGAAACTTCATTGCGAGCCTGGACCCACATCCGCCACACGGCACTAACATTTCTCGGTCGAGAGGTCGCGGTTCTGGCCAGATTCGATGACGGTGTGCCACTGCTGGTGAGAGTACCATTCGCCCGGGGTCAGCTATTGCTCTGGAGCCTGATTCCCGCCGTGGACAACGGTAACTTCGCTCTCCACCCCGCTTTTCCTCTCACCGTCCAGGCGGTCCTTGCCCAACTGGCCCCCCCCCAATCCCTCGTCCAGGTGCCGCCAACCTGCACCGTCGGCCAACCCTGCGATCTCCCGGGCCTCTTTGATGCCTCCGGGGAATCCTATGCTGAAGGCGGCCAGACCTCCCAAAGGGTGACTCTGTCGTCACAGGAGGAGTTGGTCTGCCCCGAGCCGGGCCCCTATTTCACGCCGGGTCCGGAGGGTCGTAACCTGGCCTTCGTCTGCCGGGGGAGACGCAGTGAAGCAGAAGGGGCTCAAATGCGTGAACTTCCTTTGCCAAAGGAGCCTCTGCCCACCTCTGGTTTGTACCGCTCAAGCTCTCCGACGCCGATTGCACAACTGCTGCTGTTGGCCGCGCTACTACTCGTCTTTGTCGAGTTGTGGATGGTCAGTGGCCGACTCAAAGATCGCTACGAGGCATAATCATGAGACCAGCAGCTTGCGGACCGATGGCTCTTCTCTGTCTCCTTGCAGCTTGCGCCAACGGCCAGGTCATCGAAAGCCCAGAAGACCTTCGCAGCAGTGCCGACGCTTTCTGGCACCAAGATGATATCCCGCCGAAGACCGGTTGCCGCCATGACCCTGAGTGCGACGATGGCAACGTCTGCACTCAGGATAGCTGCCACTACGACGGCACCTGCATCCATATCGCGCAGCCAGCGCTGCCTTGTGATGACAGCAATGCCTGTACCATTGGCGACCTCTGCTCGGAAGCGGGGGAATGCGGCGGCGGTGAACTCAAGAACTGCAACGACCTTGATGACTGTACCGACGACGCCTGCGACCCTAGTAACGGTTGCACCCATCAGCCCACCGAGGACGGCCGGGAATGCGATGACGGCGAGCTCTGCACCTCCCTTGACCAATGCCTGGGGGGACTCTGCATTGGCACCTCCCCACTTTGCGATGACGGCAACGGATGCACCGCCGACTCCTGCAATCCGTCCAGCGGAGAGTGCACCCACATCGATCAGACGAATGTCCCGTGCGACGACTCCAACGCCTGCACCAACGGGGACATCTGCGAGGCCGGGGCATGCGTGCCCGGGACCCCTGCCAAGTGTGACGATGACAACCCCTGCACCGCTGACGACTGCCTGCAGATTGGCGCCGACCAGGGAGGTGGTTGCATCCATACGCCGGAAGTCGGCAAGGACTGCAACGATGGCAACCCCTGCTCCATTGCAGACAGCTGCACCGACAGTGGTATCTGCCTGGGCAAGGGAGGCAGCTGTGACGACGGGGACCCCTGCACCACCGACCTGTGCAGCCCTATTGACGGCTGCTACCACGAAGCGGAAAACGGCGGCTCCTGCGACGACGGCAACCCGTGCACCGGCGTAGGCACCTGCAGCGGAGGCCTATGCGCCAGCGGACCGGCCATCAATTGCGACGACGATGTCGACTGCACCGCGGACAGCTGTGATGTTTCCGGGCAGTGCATACACTCGCCAGACGATACCCTCTGCGACGACGACCTTTTTTGCAACGGCACCGAGTGGTGTGACGACGACTTTGGCTGCCTCGGCGATGGCCCGCCAGATGAAGATGACGGTATTGCCTGCACCATTGACTCCTGCCTCGAGGAGGCCGACATCCTCCAACACCTGCCCCAACACTACCTCTGCCAGGACGACAACCCCTGTACTGTCGATTCCTGCAACCCGGTTGTTGGGTGCGAGAATGTGGACAAGGTCTGCGATGATGGCAACCCTTGCACCAGTGACAGCTGTGATGGCGCTACTGGTGAATGCCTCTTCGCTCCACTGGGGGAGTGCTGCATGGTGAATTCTGACTGTGTCTCAGATGACCCTTGCCTTGGAGGCCTTTGCGACGTGGAGATGCATAGCTGTGCCTTCCACCCACTGCTTTGCGACGACCATGACCCCTGCACCGCTGATGGTTGTGCGGGGGGCTGCAAGCACGACCCCATAGATGGCTGCGACAACGAATGTGAGAATGACGTCGACTGCTTCTTTGCCGCAGCCAACCCCGATTTGTGTACCATGCCAAGCTGCAACATCGAGAACGGGGTCGGGAGCTGCTCCTATCCGACGCGCAGCTGCGTCGATAACCATCCCTGTACCGATGATCTCTGCGACCCGGCGCTGGGCTGTCAATACCCATCACTGCCCTGGTGCCAGCAACCGTGCCAGGACGATCTGGATTGCGTCAGCGCTGACGCATGTGATGCCGTCGCCTGTATCGATGGCACATGCGCCAATGAACCGGGGCTCTGCGACGATGGCCTGGCCTGTACTGGCGGTGAATGCCACCCTGTGACCGGCGAGTGTAAGCTGTTTGAGTGTCCGGCCTGCATTTGCCCCACTTGCGATACTGATGACCAATGCGATGACGGTAATCTCTGCACTAGTGACATCTGCCTGCTGCCGCCTGGGGATCTCCCCGGCCAGTGTCGGCATGTGCCACTGATCTGCAACGACGGCAACCCCTGCACCACTGACCTTTGCCTGCCCCAGAGCGGATGCCAGTTCTACAAAGACCCCGCCTGCACGGGGTGCCATGATGCCTTGGATTGCATTGACGACACCCTCTGCACCGCAGATAGCTGCGTCGCTGGAATCTGTGAACACAAATGGAGTTGCCAGTAACCGAGGAATCTACTCGTCGTCGTCGAACTCATCGTCGCCAACATCAACATGAGCCTCTGCACCCGCTTCCAGCCCTGTTCGTTTGCGACGGTCCAGTTGGAAACGGCTGATCTTGCGAATCAGATTGCGGCGGGAGATGCCGAGGATTTTGGCGGTGCGACTGCGATTCCAGCGTGTGGCAGACAGTGACTCCAAGAGCATGTTGCGCTCCAGCGTCTCCACTGCCTGAGGCAATGTTACATAGGGGGCCTCGTCAGCGGCGGATTCATCCCCCCTCCCGATAATGACAACCCGTTTGCTCAGATGGTCAACGGTAACCTCGTCCTGCCCTGCCGCCCGCTGCGCAGCGCAACGAATCTCCGTCTGCAATTCCCACATATTGCCCGGCCAACCATGGGCCTGCAGCGCCTTCACCGCTTCCTTGGTCATGCCGCCGGGACAGCTGCCACCTTTGGCTCGCAAGCGCAACAGCATGTCGGAGGCCAGTAATGGTATGTCCTCCTTGCGATGGCGCAGTGGTGGCACTTCTACCATCTGGCTCCGCATCAGCTCCAGCAACTCGACACGCACAGAGCCCATGCGCTCCAGCACATCAAAGGGCAATGACGAGGTGGCAATAACGCGAAATCGAGGAAACGATGGGGCGCCGTCCCATTCCTCAAAGAGCGACAGCAGGAACTGCTGTAGCCGACGCGGCAGATACTGAACCTCGTGGAGCATGAGCGTCCCATGGCCAACTATCTTGCTGACCTCAGGAATATCCCCGTATTTCCATTCAGCCCCCAGCACTGACCGACACATCTCTTCAGCCGAAGTGGCCTCACAGTCAATTTCATAGTGAGGGGCTGCTCGCCTGGGCCCTAGCCGATGAGTGGCTCGAGCCAAAGTCCGCTTGCCGGTTCCCACTTCCCCAAGGAGGAGTAACGGCAAATCGTCCTGGGCCAACAATTTCGCATCGATCTTGAGGGCCTCCACCGATGCCCCCGCACTCAACAGACTGCGGGCCTGGTCCGGGCGCCGCGTCGTGTCCCCGGCCCTGCGGGTGGAGCGCGTGATGAGTTGGTCAAGCTCCCGCCCCAAGGTGGACATGTGGGTCTGTAACTTGCGCCGGGCCACAGCCTCGAGCACCGGCACCTGATCCGCAGCCCCCTTGAGCAGGGGTACTTTGAGGGACTCGATGAGTGCCTCAAGCGCCTTCAACTCGGCGCCTTCAGCCTCGCTCTTGAGGGCGAAGGGCACGCAGAGAAGGGCTGTACTACCACCAACTGCACCCACCGGGGTGACCAGTTGCCAGATACCGCCCACCGGCTGAAACCAGCGGGGGCCGGTCCAGTCCGGAGTCGCCACAAAGAGCGGTGCAAGGTGCAGTTCAAGCTCCTTGCGAAATCGCTTGCGAGCCAACAACTCCCGCAGTAACTCCGAAATCGGTAAGGGAGTGACAGCCGGGAAATGGGCTTCCAGGGAGCGGTCAAGGATGCAGGTGGCAACGCCCCAGAGCGTGTTGGCAAGCTCCAAGGAGTGCCGAACCAAGGGATTGGCGAAGAGTTCGCCGTAGTCTTTCTCGTCACTCATTGGACTGGCTTATGCAATAGAAGGATACCGGAATAACGGTACCCATGTGTTTGTTGGTGCAGGTTACCTCCTCCGCCCAAACCCAATCCTCGGAACGCGCCGTAATCATGCCGCTCTCCCCATCTTTGAGGGTCTTGCAGCCGATGGCGCCGGTCCCTGGCGTCAACTCCTCAGGCTCTAGACACTGGCCCACGGTCACCTCCAGAATGTCGACTTTTCCCAGGCAATCTCCTGCCAGAATAAAGAGTAGACCACAGCGGTCAGCCGGGCACCCCTTGTCGCTGCACAATTCGCAATCATCGAGACAAAGCGCACCCTCAGCCGTCGTGCTATCACACGCCCCCAGGACCGCCAGGAGGAGGAGGAGAAGTGCCCAACAAGCTGATGTCCTCTGCGTCACACCAAAATCCTTGCTAGAGTTACGAGACTCCTTTAAGATGCCACAGTTGGAGGACCCGCACAAGGAGGATCCAGCATGCCTACTTTCGCCACTATTTTCGGTCTTGGAACCGGGGAACTGGTCGTCATATTCTTGATTATCCTGTTGCTTTTCGGGGGCGCAAACCTACCTAAGCTGACGCGCTCTTTGGGCAAGTCAGTGAAGGATTTCAAGGGAGCCCTTAGAGAAGACGACGATGTCAAGGAGACCGTCAAAGACTCTACCGACGCCAAACCAAAGAACGAAGAATCCTGAAGCACCCTTTTGTTGCCCGTTTTTGCCAGTCGCCAAATCCCGTGCTATACATGACCTCAGAGAATGGGGACACTCTGCGGAACGGAGGAGATGGTAATGACGTTCAAGCTTGGCACCATGGGAACGACAATAGTTCTAATTACCCTCACCGTGACTTCGGCCTGCAACAAGGAGAAACCGGATGCGGTGAAGATAACCACCGCTGACGCCAAGATTGACCCCGCCGCCGCGCCAAACCAGGGGATCATCATCCGTAATGAGGGGGATGCAGCAATTGAACCATTGCCCGGGGATGATGTGACCATGGAAAGGCTGGCGATGCAGGTCAAGCAGGAGCGGTTCATTATCGCCAAACCTGGGGAAACAGTCCGCCTCTTCTCCGATTGGAGCGGGATTCCCGTCGAGGAACTCAAGCTCATCAACGATGACAAGCTCCCCACCTTCGGCAACAAGTACATTCTCTCCCTGACTGCAGCGGAGTTCTCAGACTTCGAGCGCAAGCGTCAGGAGTATTGGGGGGAACGCAAGAAGGCTCTCTACGACCAGTTCGACATCAAGCCCGAAGAGTACTCGGTCAAAAAGAATGACACCCTGGATGGCATCTCGCGCAAGTTTGATGTGCCCCTGTGGTTCCTGGTGATGCACAACGAGGCACTTGACCCCTACCGGCTCTCCCCCGGCACCCGCCTGATCGTGCCCAGGACTTCAAAGAAGGCGGAAGTCGCCGAGGAGGGCGAAGACGCCCAGATCACTGATGAAGACTTCAAGGAAGTCTACCCGGTAATAGTCAAGAAGGGCGAGACCGTGGGCGCCTACGCAAAATGGGGTCAGATCAGCGTTGATGATATCAAACGGGCCAACCGTCACATCAAGACCATCGACCGGATACGGGTTGGCGACACCATCAACCTGCCCCTCACGGCCAAGCAATTCCGCCGGCTGCAGGAACTCCGCAAGGCCAACGGCAATTAGCAAGAGGCTACGACTGCCTCTACTGCAACAGCAGTCCAAATCGAGACCAATCCCCGGCACCGACGATAGCCACCGGACGACCCTCCACGCTACTGACTGGCAGCACGATATTGCTGAGGGTGCACTCTGCAAAACTGGCACTGGCGCGATTATCTGGCAAGAGAGCCAGACTGCCCGCTGGCACCTCAACGGGCAGAGCCTTCTTCCACTCAATCCCAACATCGCCAGAAGCCGGCAGCAGAACATAGCCACGTCCCCCGACAACCTCCGTAGCGGCAGGCACCTGCTCCCCGCTATCGCCTTCCAGCACCATTGCCGCAGTGGGGTAGCAACCGTCATTGCGGCAAATACTGAGGCCCTCACGGAAGAGGTGGTCGCCAGGGAGCCCAACGACCCGACCCAAGGTGATGTGCGACCCCCATTCGCAACGTATGACCAGCAAATCGCCAAGTCGAGGTGTCTCTTCAGCCGCCTCCAGGAGAAGCCATTCGCTAGGGCGCACCAGGGGCAGACCTGAGTCCCCTGGAAGTTGAACGATATCCCGTCCCGCCAGCAAGAGGTAGACAACCCCCAGCAACATGAAGACCTGGCAATAGCGGACCCAGCCGGGCCCGACCACCGCGCCTCTGGCCACATGAGTGGCCAAAATGGACTGGTAGCAGACCCACAAGACGAGCGCCGTAGGGGGAAACAGATTGCCAACCTTCACCGCCACCACCACCGCAATCAGTCCCAGAAGGTGTGCAGCCACAGGCCACAGACCACGCCAGGTACTGCCGCCATGGCCTCCGGTTCCCGGCGCGACAAAAGCAGCACACCAGCGGACGATGGGCCTCATGGCAACCATTGGAGAACTCGCTATTGAATGCGACCGAACGCGGTCTTGGTCAACTCGTAAAGGGCAGTATCATCGCAAATCTCGCTGTGGCAAGAGACCGAGAGCACAGTCCCCTCCTGCTCCGCTAGAGCCGTCAGGGTCGAAACCTGGTTGCGATAGGAGAAGAAGACAAATTTGGTGAACATATCCTTGAGTTCCTGGGTGTTCGGATAGGTCGCAGCCATTTCGTTCCACTTCTCAAGCGCTTGCGCATATTGCGGGAAATCCCACACTAGAATCGATACGAAGCGGTTGGTCCCGGGCTTCCGGTAGATCAGGCTGTTGAAATACTCGGAGGGCGGAATACCCTGCACCGGCCCGTAGGCGATCCAGCCTTTCTCCTTGAGCAGTCGATTGACGTCGATAACCGTCAGAAGCCTGGCCACTGCAACCTTGACTGGAGGAGGTGTCACCGCGGCCGGAGGGCGACGCTCCTCTGCCCTCTCTGGAGGCGGAGCCTCCTTGTCCTCAACCTCGGCATCAGGCGTTGCCGCCCTGGCTGTCAGTGGCGCATTGGGCTCATTGCTTGCATTCCGGGCACTGGCCAACCGCGCCGCTACCTGCTCCCCGGCATCAAGTTCCTCGGTGAGGGGTTTGCGCACCGCCGCAGGCTCCTGGTCCTTCTCGTCGACCTTGCTCTGACTGTCCTTCTGGCCCTTCTTCTGGCCCTTCTTCTTCACCCGCCGCTTCTTCTTGCCCTTCTTGGCAGGCGTCTCCCCATCTTCGTCACCGGGTTCAACATCGCCTGCCGGGGCAATGACATCGCCACTGCTTTCGGCTTTCTTCTTACAGCCAGCCAACGGGCACGCGAACGCCACCGAAAAAAGCAGAAGGGGCAAAAAGGGGGAGAGGAATGGTCTCATGCAGACCTCCGTCTACCAGATGAACTCCGTAAAGTCAGGGGCTGGACGGGCAATGATCTCGGTGTTCTGGAGTTGGCTGGCCTCCAGGAGTTCCTGGCCCGCGCCGACAGCCGCTTCAACGTCGTGGAGTTCGCCGGTGACAATGTAGTAAGACTTCCCACCAAGCCCGGTAGCCAGACGGACCTCCAGCAACCGCACCTCAGCCG
>CALGBT010000334.1 GCA_937884235.1 uncultured Pseudomonadota bacterium | reverse complement strand
GCCGTCACCGTCCTGGGCGGGCTCTGGCGACCCCAGCGTCGGACAGCTTTGCCAGGCCGCGACAAAGCCTCCACCCAGGGCAGCCAGTGCCACGTCCGATTGCACGCCAGCAAATGTCTGGTGGAGTGCGAACTCACCCCCCAATTTGTACAACTCGCCAAAGCGCTGCCCGTAGACACCAAAATCATCGCCGTCCTGGGCGAGGCTCTGCCAGGCAATCACGAAGTCCGAGTCGCTCAGCACGGCGACCTGTGCCCACACCTGCTCATTGGCGGAGGTGGTATTGGCCAGGAACTCAGTGCCGGAGGCCTCCCCCGATGCCTGGAATCGCCGGGCCGCAATGCCCCAACTCGACCCATCCTGCTGAAAGCTGTTCCAGGCAATCGTCAGACGGCCATCGGCAAAGCCAGCTGCGGTCGGGCCTCCCTGGTCACTGAGCAGTGCTTCGTTGACCACGAACTCATCCCCGTCACCCACCCCATTGGCGAAGAATCTCCGGCCCACAACTGCGGTGCCGGAGCCGTCTTTGGAGGGGCTCTGCCAGAGCGCCTGGAAACCACCGGGGAGGGCTACTACTGTGGGGAACGTCTGTGAATACTGGGCAAATTGGTTGAGCTGGAACTCGTCACCGGAAGGGGTACCGCTGGCCGCCACCAACCGGCCGAAGATCCCTTCCAGCGACCCGTCCTGACCGGTACTCTCCCAGGTGACGACCCAGCCGCTTTCCAGGGCTGCCACCGCCGGCCGCTTCTGCGCACCGTAGCTCTCCTGATTCACCTGCGCGACGGTCTTTAGCGGGGCACCGTCAGGGGCGAAGGCCCGGGCGAAGACGCCGGGGCCATTGCCATCCTCGCCGGCACTCTGCCAGGCCACGAGAAAGGCCCCCGTAGACGAGACGCCCACCGCCGGTGCAGTCTGGTCCGCGGCACTGACCGTGTTGACCTGGAACTCGCTTAGCTCACCGTCGGTACACCCATCCCAGTCAACCTGATTGTCATCGAAGCAGACCTGGCCCTCGGGAGGACAGGCCCCGGCGACGCAATACTGGCCCTCGGCACAGGCTCCGCAGCTCTCGCCACAACCGTCACTGCCGCACTCCTTGCCGACGCAGGCGGTGAAGAGACAGAGGCCGGCCAGGGAACAATTCTCACCGCAGTCACACTCTCCGCAAAGGCCGGCGCAGCCATCACCCCCGCACTCTTTGTCGGTACAATCGGGGACGCAGATACAACTGCCGGACTCCAGGCAATCGTGACTCGGCGGACACTCACCGCACTGTTCTCCGCAGCCGTCGTCGCCACATTCCTTATCGCCACAGGCGGGCTTGCAGACGCATTGCCCTTCCTGGCAGCTCTCCTGGGTACCATTGCAGGCCCCACAATTCCCCCCACAGCCATCGTCCCCGCATTGCTGCCCCTCGCATGAGGGCTGGCAAAGACAGGTGCCGTTGGCCAGGCAGACCTCCCCCACCGCGCACTCGCCGCAGCTCCCGCCGCAGCCGTCGTTGCCGCATTCCTTGCCCGCACAGGCATCGTCGCAGTTGGCCTGGCAGACCCCAGCCACGCAAAGCGGTGCTGCCCCAGGGCAGTCGCCACAGCTTCCATTGCAGCCGTCATCACCGCACTCCCGGCCGTCGCACTGAGGGTCGCAAGAGGGGACACAGAGCCCCTCCTGGCAATATGTCTGGCCGTCACAGTCGCCACAGCTCCCACCGCAACCGTCGTCACCACACTCCGCCATCCCGCAGGTGGGGTCGCAGGGCGGCTGGCAGAGCCCAGCAACGCAGAGGTCATCCTCGATACAACTGCCACACTGTCCACCGCAGCCGTCGTCGCCGCACTCCATACCCTCACAAACGGGAGCACAGATCGGGCAGGCATCGCCTCGGCACTCCTCGCCAGCATCACACGTGCCGCAGTCACAGCCCAGCGCTGAACCACACTTGCCGAGGCAAAGGTGCGAGCAATCGACGTTGGTGGCACCTTCACCGCCGCAGGCCATCACCGCCACCACCAGGGTCCATATCCATCGCTTCATGAATCCCCTCCTACCAGGAACTGACAGCCGTGATCATGCTATCCGGCTGGGGGGAACCGCCACAGCAATTGCCCGTTCCGTCGCCGTCTGCCACTGCCACCAACTTGATGCTGGAGCATTTCATGGCCTTGGAATATGTACAGCTGCAGCCATTTGTGAGGGAGCTTCCCACGCAGGTCTTGCCAATGGTGTTGATGGTGCACTGCTTCGAGTTGTCGCAGTAGACATCCCACTTACCCTGGCAGACCGTACCGCTGCCCTCGTAGGTCGTGATACCTGTGTGCTGCACACAGGTGGAACTACCCGAGCAGGTAATCGATTGACCGAAGCCGCTGAAAGCCTGGCCAGTACCGTTCCACGAGTAGTTGGTCTGGGAGCAAACATTGGCCCCCCAGCAGCCCCCGGCCGAATCTTGGGAGAGCGAGTTGAACCCCGCCCGACCACCGGACGGCGTGCAGCAGCCCGCGTTGGGGGTGTAGACACAGCCTGATGCGGGGCTACAGCTATCATCGGTGCACGAGTTGTTGTCGTTGCAGGTCAGGCTGCCGCTGCCGGTACAGGACCCAGCGGCGCAGACATCAGTTGTGGTGCAGGCGTTGGCATCATTGCAATTGGCAGTGTTATTCGCATGGGCGCAGCCGCTGGCCGGGATGCAGCTGTCATCGGTACAAACGTTGGCATCATCGCAGTCTGGCGCACTACCACCGACACACGCCTTGTCCGCACAAACATCGGTGGTGGTGCAGGCATTGCTGTCATCACAAGGGGCAGTATTGGCGGCATTTAGGCATCCCTCAGCGGGGTCGCAGCTATCGTCGGTGCAGACGTTGCCGTCGTCGCAGTTCTTGGCTCCCGAGCCCTTGCAGACGCCCAACTCGCAGACATCACTTGTGGTGCAGGGATTGCCATCGTCGCAGACGGCATCGTTGGCGACGTAAAGACAGCCGCTTGCGGGGACGCAGGTGTCAGTGGTGCAGACGTTGCCGTCATTGCAATTGAGCGCGACGGTCCCCTTGCACTCCCCCAGTTCGCAAAGATCCTTCACCGTGCAGGCGCTGCCATCATCGCAGGGCACGGTATTCAGTTCGTGGGTGCAACCGGTGAGGGGATGGCAGTAGTCAGTGGTGCAGATATTGTCATCATCACAGCCCAGCGCCCCGGTGGGCACGCACTTGCTGTCGCCACAGTGGTCGCCAACCGTGCAGGGGTTCTCGTCGTCGCAGGCGGCCGCATTGCCGGAATGGGCACAGGCACCGGAATCGTCACAGGCATCGTCGGTGCAGGGGTTGGCGTCGTCACAGTCCTTCTGCAGACCGGGTTGACAGAGACCGTCCGCGCAGAAATCGTTGAGCGTACAGGGATTGGTATCAGAGCAGACTCCGTCGATATTCTGGTGCTGGCAGCCGCCACCGGGCAGGCAGATGTCCTTGGTGCAGGGATTGTCGTCATCGCATTCCAGGGACCCCTTCCCCTGACAGATTCCGGTGGCGCAGACGTCCCCGGTAGTGCAGGCATTGCCATCATCACACGCCACCTTGTTTGCAGTGTTGACACAGCCCTGCTGCGGATGACAGGCATCGTCGGTGCACGGATTCCCATCATCACAATCCACCTCCGTCCCTGGCACGCAGGTACCCAGAGAGCACCCGTCATCCGTGGTGCAAGCGCTACCGTCGCTGCATGGGTTCTTGTTGTTTGTCTGGGAGCACCCAGCCATGGGCAGACAGACGTCGTTGGTGCAGGGATTGCCATCGTCACAGTCCAGCGGCTGGGCGCCGACGCAGGCTCCTCCGGAGCAGGCATCCCCGACGGTACAGGGGTCGGAATCGTCGCATTCCCCGGCGTGGGCGGCATGGAGACAACCCACCAGTTGATTGCAGGTATCATTGGTGCAGGGGTTGCCGTCATCGCAGTTGAGGGGCGCGCCGCCGGCACATTGCCCGGCCGCACAGACATCGTTGACCGTGCACTGATTCCCATCGCTGCATGCGGCGGCGTTGAACTCGTGGAAACACCCGGCCCCGGGAACGCAACTGTCATTGGTGCACGGATTGCCATCGTCACAGCCTTTGATGCCGGCAGGCACACAGAAGCCGGCCTCACATTTGTCACCGGTGGTGCAGGCGTTGCCATCGTCACAAGTTCCAGCCAGCGGCGCATGCTTGCAGCCCTCTGTGGGGCTGCAGGTATCGGCAGTGCACGGATTGCCATCGTCGCACTCCAGGGCCGGTCCGGAGAGACAGGTACCCTCACCGCAAAGGTCCGGGAAGGTGCAGACGTTGGCGTCGCTGCAGGAGCCAGCTTTCGGGGCATGCTGGCAACCGACCCCGAGCTGGCAGGAGTCCGCGGTGCAGGGGTTCTCATCGCTACAATTGAGGGGCATACCGCCAACACACTCCCCCGAATTACAGGTTGACCCATAGGTACACGAGTCCTTGTCGTCGCAACCAAAGCCGTCGTTCTGCGACAGGAAGCCGCACTTGCCGGTGATCGGCGTGCAGACCGGGGCGAGACAGGCGCCGTCCTTGCCCGGGGCCACCGGACACTCGACCACTGACCCGGGCTTCACCTTGCACAGGAACTGAACACCGCTCTTGTCGCAGAAGAGGGTGCCGTTGCAGAGGTCCCCGTCTTCCAACTGGGCGCAATCAGAGTCCTCCTTGCACTGGCAATCCACGGTGGTGCCAGAACATGTTCCGTTGACACAGAAGTCACCGATGGTGCAGGCATCTCCGTCATCGCAACTCGCATTGTTGTCCTCGAAGAGACACCCCTGGGTGCCGTCGCACAGATCCGTGGTGCAGGGGTTACCGTCATCGCATTGAATGGCCGTGCCGGCACAGCTTCCAGCGACGCAGTGGTCCGTCACTGTACAGAGGTCACCATCGTCGCAGTTGTCGCCATCGAGTGGTTCATTGACGCAACCATCGGCTCCCAGACAACTGTCCTCGGTGCATTGGTTGCCATCGTCGCAGGTTGCCTCGTCCGCCTCGCCGTTGCAGTTGTTGTCGATTCCGTCGCAGACTTCCGGAGCAGGCTGCAGCGCATCACAGTCGGTCAAGCCGGCCTCGGCACAGACCCTCTTGCCCGGACAACTCCCGTAGTCATTCTGGGACTCGCAAACGGTCTGCAGGCCAAGCTTGATGGACTTCTTGGCGCAATCACATTCGCCCATGGTGTTGACACACTGGAAGAGGTCGCCGTTACCGGTGGCCGAAGTGTCCTGGCATTCGTAGCCTGCCGGGCAATCGGTTCCGGTGGCGCATGCGGCACCACAGAAGCGTCCTTCCGGGCCATAATCAACGCAGATGTTCTCCTGGCCGGTGGTGCTCACGCAGTCTGAGTTGTTGGCACATGGCCGGCAGAGGACGCCGACGCTGGAGACACAGACATAGACGAGATCGGAGCCCCCCATCTGGGTCGGCTCGCAGACCCAGCCGGCGGGGCATTCGGTAACGCATGACTGGGAGCAGACGTTGTTGCCGAGATGGTCAACACAGAACCCGGAGAGGCAGTCATCGCCGTTGTCACAGGGCTCGCCAAAGCAACCATCACCGGGGCTGCACTCCATGAACGCATCGTCACCCTGCACTTCCTGCGGGAGGAACTCCGGAGTGAAGAGATCGGGGGGGCGAATGTCAGCAGCGACGACTTCGGCCACACCATCAAGTGAGGTCATCTCGAGAGCGTCTTTGGTGAGAACGATACCGGCCTCGGAACCACATCCCAGCAAGATGAGCATCAAACAGCCTACCCGCTTCATGGCGAACCTCCAGTGATAGTGGCGCTACTCTATCATTTTCGGCGTTGCTTGGCCATTGGTTGTGAAGTAGTCTAGATTTTCAGGAGGTCCCATGGACGGTCCCTCGCCAGTAGTTCCCGACAGCCAATGGGAGGCGCTGCTGGCAATGTACAATTTGCGAGCTGACGTTCAGCAACACATTGCCGCTGCGGAAGAGAGCGCAACCCTGGCGGCGCGCCATCCCGAAGACCGGTTCCTGCAGATCTTCACGGCCCGCACCGCCTACTATCTGGCGCACCGCCTCAAGGATTCCGCAGCTCGCCGAACCACCGCCTTGCGAGGTGTCGATGCCGCCAGCCGGGCACTGCAGGCCGACCCGGCCGACTACGACGCCCGCTACTGGCACGCCCTGACGACTTTCCGGGCCCGGGAAGCAGAAGGAATCGCAGCCGCACTCAAGGGGGCCGGCGTAGCACGAGATTACATGACTTCGATGCTGAGAGATGCCCCCGACCGCTTCGAAGCCTACATGCTTCTCGGCGTTCTCTATCGGGAACTGCCGCCGCTGATCAGCTTCGGCGATAAGAAGAAGGCCATGGCACACCTCGAGGAGGGGGCACGGCTTGCCCCTCATGATCCGGAAATGCTACTCGAGTTGGCAGCCGGTTACCGCAAAGTGGGCCGGAAGCGAGAGGCGCGGGCCACCTACCAGAAAGTAATCGACGAATCTACCGCCCCACCCTATGGCGAATGGGAGGCCGAGGACGCCCGCCAGTACGCCCGCAAGATGTTGAACAAGATCCTCTTCTGATGTCGGGCCGACACAACGCGACCACGGGCTGGGGGGTACGCTCAGACGGGCCAACCGTCTCTACGGAGGGAGGCAGCCTCGGCAAGCATGGCAGACGGTAAGGTGGCAATCGGACGGTCTTTCGGGTAAGGACGGGGTGCCTTCGTATCATTGATGGGCCTGGGTGGACACGACCTCGCACCACCCGTGCCGATACCACCACGCGGCTGGAACCATCTGCCGTC
>CALGBT010000333.1 GCA_937884235.1 uncultured Pseudomonadota bacterium | reverse complement strand
CCCGCGGGCAAGGAACTCTACAGCAACATCGGTCCGGCCGAGGAAGCGGGGCGGGTTCATCAGACCATCGACGACGGAGATACCGAGCGCACCTGGCGCTTTGGCATCGAGGCCCTTGCCGCCGAAGAGAATGAACCTTTTCCACCAGGACCCTTCGAGCGTTCCCTCTTCGTCCATTACTCGACCATGGAGACCTGGGAGCAGTTCGCCCGCTGGTATGCCACGGTCATTGCTCATGTGGGCGGTCTCGACGCAGCCATGGAGCGGCTCCTGGAGCGGGTTACCACGGGAACCGGTGAGCCCCGCGCAATAGCCGAGAGTATTGCCCGCTTTGTTGCCGACGAGATCCGGTACGTGGGGCTGGAGCTAGGTGTCCATGGGCTTCAGCCCTATCCTCCCCAGGAGGTCTTCGCCAGAGGGTTTGGCGATTGCAAGGACAAGAGTCTGCTCTGCGTCACCCTCCTTGAGGCTGCGGGCATTGAGGCCCGTCTCGTGGTGGTCCCGACGCTACCGCGGGGGACCGTGGAGTTGACCCCTGGCTCGCCCTCGGTGTTCAATCACGCCATCGTCTACCTGCCGTCGTGGGACATCTACTTCGACCCCACCGCCAGATACCTGGGGCTGGGCATTCTGCCCTGGCAGAACCAGGGGGCCAACGCCCTCATCGTTGAAGCCGATAAGCCGCAACAGGTGGTGCTCCCGGTAGCCCCCTATAGTGAGACCGTCGCCCGCTTCGAACTGACGGTGACGCCCACTGATGGCGGCGACCTTGCAGTGTCCGGGACCCTCACCTTTGGTGGTCAGTTTGCCTGGCGTCTGCTGGGAGCCATGGAGCAGCAGGGGTCTTGGAACAACACCGTTGAGAGTTACCTGTCGAGCGTGCTGCCCGTTGTTGAAATCGTCGCGGTCAGCGAACGCGTCGAGCGGGGGCAATCGCCGGCGGTGATCGTTGACGTTGAAGGGCTGTGGCGGCAGCAGGGCTCTGGCGGGGTACAACTTCTGCCCGACGGCAATGCCGCCTTCGCCCTGGTCAAACGTCCTGAACGCCGACTACCGTTGGTCTTCGGCTATCCCTACCAACACGATTTCATCATCACCTTTGAGCCGGGCACGCTGACCTTCCCGGACGGCGGTTTTGATGCCAGCCAGAGCGAGGATGCCGCCTGGCGGGTGGCGGTGGAGAGTCTCGACCAGGGTCGCACGCAGGTCCATGTGCGCTTCGAGCAACGGGCCCGACGCATCGCCGTGGAGCGCTACCAGGAGTACCGGTCCCTGGTGGTCCGCTATCAGGAAGCGTTGACTCGCTTGAAAGGCATTCGGGGGGGACCATGAGCGGCCACCAGCTCAACGTCCCCGGAGCCGCGCTCTGCGCACTGCTTCTCTGCCTGCCGGCAGGGCCGGCATACGGCGAGACAGCCGACCCTCTGGCTCATGGTTTGCACGATGCCGAACAAGCTCTCCTCAATCTCGACCTGGAGGCCGCCTGCGCACTCTGGCATGAGTCCCTTGGAGGGCCGCAGCAGGTACGGGATGTGGCTCTCTACCAACTTGCCAGCTGGGCCGAACACTGCCCGGTCTACGCGGACACAAGCCCGGCCACCATCCTCGCCGATTCGTTTCCGCTGCCCGCATCCCAGGTCTGGCGCGCCTGGAGTTTCGCCGCAGCCTCCTTGCGTCGGGCGGGCCATGGAGAGCTGGCCACCGCCTACTCACCACAGCGGCTGGAGCCTCAGGTGCGAGGGTGGCTGCCTGTCACTGCCCCCATCCTCTGGACCTTTGCCGCCACCTCATGGCCCGAGGAGAGTGCACCGGGCGAAGGAATCGGCAATGGCGGTCTGGCCTGGACCCGCAGTTGTTTTGTCGCCGAAGAGCCCGGCCCGGTTGCCTTGCGCCTCTCTTTCCCTAACCCGGGTCGCGCCGTCCTCGATGGGCAGGAACTGGTCATTGTCGGTCCTGATACTGGGCGAGCCTTTCCGGTGGTCCACCTGGTCGCTGTGCAGCTTGAGGCTGGCAGCCATGAGTTGAGGGTGCTGCAGGGTGTTTCATCGGCCCTTGATGACGTTCGAGTCGAATTCGTGCCGGCCGCCGCGGCTGACACTGCTGCTTGCGGAACCGGCGCACCCGCCGGGTGGAGCCTTCCGCAGATGCCTACCATGGCCCCAGCAGATGAGTTGGCTTCCTGGCTCAAACTCGCTCACGGTCAGGTTACCGACGCGGATATCCGAGAGTGGGCCGCTGCCGCGCTGGGGTCCCCCGGGGACTACTTGCGCTATCGCAGCGCGCTCCTCGACCCCGCACTCGCAATCCCTCGCGGCGATGAGTTGGGTCGTGAACTGAATTCCTCAGTACTGGTCAATCTGGATGCTTGTCTGCCTCGCCTTGACCTTGTTGAATCCCACCTCGCCGGTGGCGAGCGGGAGGCTGCGCAGACCCTCCTGCAAGAGGCTGATGAAGCCTGCTTAGCGACGGCGCAGGGACTTCTCCTGCAGGCCGAAGTCGCCCTCTGGATGCAGTGGGGCGCGCTCTCCGACAGGTATCTGCAGGCTGCCTATGAACGCTACCCTGAGAGTTGCCGGGTTCAGGACCGCTGGAGCGAAAGGCAGCGGGACCTTGGGCGCCATGTGCCACCGGGCATCACCCACTGCGATGTAACCAGACGGGGCTACGAGCTGGATGCGCTACGCCTGGGCAAGCTGGTTGACATACCCTCCGCCGCCCTTTTTGTGCAGGCCTGGCGGGATGCGGCTGGCCCCGTGCGGGAGCGGTTGGTGCCCACCCTTGCGACCCACATTAACGAGCCCGAATGGCGACTGGTGGCCGACCAGTTGATTCGCACCGATGCCCAGTTGGCCTGGCATCTGGCAGATTACTATCTGGCATCGCAGCAGCCCGAGATGGCCAGTCGATTTGCCGCCCGCGCGATGGCGCACCGCAATACCTGGGAGTCACTGCGCACTCAGGCCGGGCGAGCATTTCATTGGGCGGGCGTGCTGCCCGAGTTCGCTCTCCTCGACCCCATCATCGACGGCTATATCGATGATGGGTTCGCAGCTGGGAGTACCAGGGTAGTGGTCCTCGATGAGGCCGTCGCCCGTCCCGGTAAGAACGGTTGGTTGACTCTCGCCGAGACCACGGTCCTCCACGTCACCTCCCCGGATGCTGCGGAAGCCATCGGCGAGGTCAGTGTTGGTTCTGACGAAGAATTGGTAGAGTTGGCAGTGCGCAAGGCCGACGGACGCTGGTTTGGGCCTGCCAATCGAGGTGACCCGGGCTTCAAGGAGACCTTCAGTCTGGCCGGCCTCGCGCCAGGGGACTTTATTGTTCGCCGCACCATCCGCGAGGTCGTACTGCAAGGTGGGGGCGGCAGCTGTCATGTTTTGCCGCCGTTCTACTTCACACCGCGGGAAGCGCCGGTCTATCTCTCCCGGTACGTTCTCCTCGATGACTCTGAGAGTTGGGAGGTCATGGCCAGCCCTGACGTCCTGCTGGAGCGCAGTGAGGGGCGATTGGTGGCCGAGATGAGTCGACTGGAGCCGGTACCTGCCGAGCCCCGCTGCCCCGATGCGGCCGCCGGCCTGGAATGGGTCCAGGCGCGTCGGCCCTGTGCTTCGTGGGACCGCCTGCGCGATCGGGTGGGCGATGCCTTGCTGGGGTACTGCAATGGGGACGTTGAGCGGGAAGGGAGAGAGTCAGCGGACGCCATTTACCGGGGCACTCTGGCGGCTGTAGAGGAGGACGGGTCGTCCCTCTTTGATGCCTCCCAGCGAGATATTGTCGAGCGGGGGCGCGGCAATCGGATCCTGGCTCTCTATTGCGCACTGGTTCAGGCCGGATTTGACGCCCACATCGTCGCCACCCACTCGCTGGCAGCCCCGGTCATCGATTGGCGTCGGCCGAGCCTGACGCCATTTGACGTCATGCTTGTCTACGTCGGCGGAGCCGGAAGTCGTTGGTTCGACCCCTATGACCAACTGGTCAAGCCGGGATATGTGCGTCCTGCGTTGCGGGGCCGCACCGGGCTGATTCTGACGCCCCGTTTTCCCCGTCTGTTTACGCAGAGTGACGACTCGCCGGCTCGGGAAGGATGGAAGATTGACCTCAATGCCGAGCTTGAAGCCGATGGCCGTCTCCATGGGCGATTGCGGCTCCAAGCGTCGGGTGACGCGGCTGTAACCGTCGACCGGCAGGTGCGCAAGCAGGGGGAAGAGGCCCGCAAGCGCCTGGCGGAGAGCATTCTCTACATGATGCTGCCCGCGGTTGCGGTGGCCTCCTCAGACTATGAATTGGAGGGGGACGTCGTCCACCTGACCATCGCCTTCGACGGCCTCGTGGACGTCACCAACGATGGCCGAGTTCTCCTCCGTCTGCCCCCCGCACCAGCTCAGGAACTGGTGCAGTTGGCACAGCGGACCAGTGCCCTCTATTTCGGCGGGATCCTGCCCACCGAGCTCTCTGTCGAACTGGGCATCGACGGTAGCTTGAACTGGTCGGCACCCACCGCGGACGAACATGACCGCAACGACTTCACTGAACTTGATTTTACGGTAGCAGCGGGGAAGCGAACTCTGCATGTTCACAAGCGCGTCAGCTCCCCGCCACGGCGGGTTGACCCCGACGAATATGAAGCCTTCGTCCAATCTGTGATTAAGCTACATCGCCTGAAACTTTTGCCTATCGAGGTACAACATGTGGGCGATCGCTAGAAGCTGCATCGGGCGGCTCGTGATTGCCCTGACAGTGCTTGTTGCGGTCTTCGCCGTGACGTTTGTGGTGATGCGT
>CALGBT010000332.1 GCA_937884235.1 uncultured Pseudomonadota bacterium | reverse complement strand
TCGCAAAGGGGTGCGCTTTCAGTTGCGGGTTGAGTGCAGCGCCACCCCCTTCCAACCGCGAAGTTTGGAACCTCAAGTGGAACCGGTGGACCCATCTGCCCCTCGAGTGCTCATCGTTGGGACGGGTCCAGCGGGGCTGTTTGCGGCCTTGTCGGTGCTCGAAGGAGGCGCAATTCCGGTGCTCTTGGACCGTGGAGAAGGCTTTCCTGAACGCCATGAGCGCTCCAAGGAACTTCGAATCTGGGGCCGAGAATCCGGCTACGGAGCCATGATTCACGGGCTGGGTGGAGCCGGAGCCTACTCCGATGGCAAGCTCATGACTCGCTCCAAAGGGAGAACCGTTCGCAAGGTGCTCAACACCTTCTCCTGGTTTGCCGATGACCCGTCTCTGCTCCTGGACAATCACCCACACGTGGGCTCCGATCGACTTCCCATCGCTTCTGATCGCTTCCGAGCGTTTCTGGTTGAGCGAGGGGCCGAGTTCCATTTCAACACCGAGGTCACAGGACTGGTGATTCGACGCGGACGAATCGCCGGCGTTGAGGTCAAAGGAAAGGAGCCCGTCTTTGGCGATGCCGTCATCGGCGCCATGGGAAATTCCGCTCGCGATCTGTTTGCGAGGCTCCACGAGCAAGAGATTCAGATGGAGCCCAAGGGTTTTGCCGTGGGTGTTCGAGTGGAGCACCCCCGAGCTCTCATCGACAAGATTCAACTTGGAAGCTTCGCGGGGCACCCCGCCTTGGGAGCGGCAAGATATGCCTTCGCCATGCAGGCCAATGGGCGAGGCGTTTACAGCTTCTGCATGTGTCCTGGAGGGTACGTCATCCCCACACCTCCCGAACCACACCTTCTATCCGTCAACGGCATGAGCTTCTCTTCTCGAAACTCGGCGTTCAGCAATGCTGCGGTGGTGGCGACAGTGAATCCCGAAGATTGGGGAGGAACGGTGTTGGGGGGAATCGACTTCCAGCGGCAAATCGAAAAGGGCGCCATGGAAGCAGGCGGCGGGGACTATGTGGCACCAGCCCAACCTTTGGCTGACTTTGTCGAGGGGCTTCCCGGGGCTTGCAGACGGGTTGACAACAGCTCGTACCAACGGGGGCTGATGGCCCACCCTCTGGCATCCCTCTTTCCAGAAGCGGTGGCGCTGAGTCTGCGGCAGGCGTTGGGCCAGGTGGATGACACCATGCGAGGCTACTACACCAATGAAGCGACGGTCATTGCCCCGGAAACCATGACCTCTTCTCCAGTGCGTTTCCCTCGAAATTCAGAGACCATGTCTTCCCCTTCCTGCGCCGGATTCTTCCCCGCAGGAGAGGGTGCCGGATGGGCAGGAGGGATCACCTCAAGCTCGGTGGACGGATATCGCGTGGGTGAGCAGGCAGCCGCCTTTGCGTTCAAAGCCGCATCAGCGAAATGAAGCCGGATTGTGAATGCGGCGTGCAGCCAGGAACGCCTTCTACAAGTGTCAAATGTCCGGGGCAGACCCCGCGTTTCAAGACCCGATGCCACTATCGTCTGTTCAGGACGACACCATCAAGAAATCCGGCTACGTGTGTGGTTGATGAGTCCGCCAGCCAATAGGATCTCCACTTGGCGTGTCGACAAGTCATGGTGTACCGGGATGGGCCTGTCGCTTGCCGTTGTGATGAGCTCAAGCCGAGATCGGCCACGCAGCGCGTTGTACAGATTCTTCAACTCGATGCGAACCCCCCGGACCAGAGGCGCCCGATCTGTAGGATCGTCGAACACCAGCGGCAGGATGCCGAAGCTCACCAGGTTCTGCCAGTGGATGCGCGCAAAACTGACTGCAATGATCGCACGCAGGCCCAGATACCGCGGCGCCAGGGCCGCATGCTCTCGACTGGAACCCTGACCGTAGTTCGCTCCGGCCACCAGCGCATGGCCGCTTCGCTCCCGCACCTCGGTAGCACGCTTCGGGTAGCTTTCGTCCACCATGCCGAACACGAAATTGCTGATACGGGGGATGTTGCTGCGAAAAGGCAGCACTCGGGCACCCGCTGGCATGATCTCGTCGGTGGAGACGTCGTCCCCCACGGCCAACAATACAGGCAGCTCCAACGATTCGGGCAGAGCGTCGAATTCGGGGATGCTGGCAATATTCGGGCCCTTCACCAACTCCACCTTCGCACCATCGTCAGGGGACGGTGGCGGCTGCAACAGCCAATCGTGGCGGTCAAACCGGGTAGGCTCCACGATGCGCGGGTAGTCCATGTTCAGAGTGCGGGGGTCGGTGATCCGGCCCGTCAGTGCCGAAGCCGCGGCCGTCTCGGGGCTCACCAGACAGACCTTGTCCTCCCGGGTCCCTGAACGGCCCGGGAAGTTGCGCGGAACGGTGCGCAGGCTGATGGCATTGGTGGCGGGGGCCTGTCCCATGCCAATGCAGCCGTTGCAGCCCGCTTGGTGAAGCCGGGCCCCAGCAGCCAGCAGTGGGTCCAGATAACCGTCCCGCATGAGGTTGCGCAGCAACTCACGGGACGTGGGATTGACGTCGAACGAGACCGATGGCTCGGGGGTGCGGCTTTTTACCATCTCCGCCACCACTGCAAAGTCCCGATAACCCGGATTCGCCGACGAGCCGACGTACACCTGGTAGATGGGCTCGCCGGCCACCTCTGCCACCCGCTTCACGTTGCCCGGGCTGGAAGGCATGGCGATGAGCGGCTCCAGAGTCGACAAGTCCAACTCCTCCTCTTCGTCGTAGCTCGCCCCGTCGTCCGCCAGTAACTCCAGGTAGTCCTCCTCTCGACCGTGTGCGGCCAGGTAACGCCGTACTTCGTCGTCTGCTGGGAAAACCGTAGACGTCGCACCAAGCTCGGTTCCCATGTTGGCGATGACGTGGCGATCCATGGCGGACAGTCCGGCAAGGCCGGGCCCATGGTACTCGATCACCTGCCCCACCGCACCCGAAACTCCGTGGCGACGCAGCATCTCCAGGATGACGTCCTTGGCGCTCACCCAGTCGGGCAGCGCACCCGTAATCCGCACGCCCCGCACCAGCGGCATCGGCAGGTGGTAGGGCTTGCCGGCCATGGCCATCGCCACTTCAATGCCCCCCGCACCCATGGCCAGCATACCAAGCGCTCCGGCCGCCGGCGTGTGGCTGTCAGAACCCAGCAATGTCTTGCCGGGCTTGCCGAACCGAGCCTGGTGCAGCGGATGGCTGACGCCGTTGCCCGGTGGGCTGAACCAAACCCCGAAGCGCTGACAGGCGCTGTGCAGAAATCGATGATCGTCTGGATTCTTGTTGTCCTGCTGCAGCAGGTTGTGGTCCACATACTGGGCCGAGAGCTCCGTCCGCACCCGGTCCAGGCCCATGGCTTCCAGTTCCAGCATGACCATGGTGCCTGTGGCATCCTGGGTCAGGGTCTGGTCGATGCGCAACCCGATCTCAGCGCCGGGTGTCATGCGCCCTTCCACCAGGTGCGCAGCTATCAATTTCTCTGTCACGTTTCTAGGCATGTTCTTCCCTCGATGCAGCGTCGATCAGTCTCACCTGTCAATCTCGACACTGAAGACGAACTCTTCAACCGGGGACGAAAATCGAACTGTGCCCCAGGAAGCCCAGAGACTTCGCTTACTGAATCGCTGTGAAATCGGGGGAGGCGTCTGCAAATCACTGAGAAATGGGTCGCTTGTTGAGCATGTCTTTCAAGATGGTACCCATGAGCGCGCTGTCCAAACCCATGACTTCTGAAACGATCTCCTACGCACGTGCCTTTGCTGTGTTGCTTCGGATGGTTACAGTTGGCATGTTTGCTTTGCGTTGGCTCGTCCATTTCCTGGCGAGTACCAGGTCAGATGGAGGAACAGGATGATGAGAACACTGAAGAAACTTGCGCTGGTTGCGGTGATGCTGGTCGGATCTTCGGCCTGTGGTGGTGATTCGGGAGAGGCGATGTCGAAGGATGCTCTTGCAGACCTCGCTGCCGATATTGAAGCCGAGATAGAGGACGATATAGCGGTGGAAGACCTCGTCGTGGATGCCCAATGGGATGCGGCTATAGACGTTGCCCTTGACTCAGGAGAGGAGGTTGCAGCGGACGCCTTCGAGGATGCAATTGCGGATGCGACGGCCGATTCAGACTTGCAGCTTCCAAAGACCTGCGTCCCTACGACGGGCGATGCGCAGGGGCCATACTATCTTGAGGGAGCACCATTTGTTGACTCGATCGCCGGACCTGATGAGCCTGGCGAGCGGCTCCTGCTCCATGGCCGCGTGGTGGACGAAGCCTGCGACGGAGTCTCTGGAGCGGTCCTGGATTTCTGGCAGACTGACGCCGACGGTAACTACCCCGGCGGGGAGGAAGGTTGGCGGCTGCGGGGCAGGATCCAGGCAGACGCGGACGGTTCCTATGCAGTCATCACGGTGCTTCCCGGGTTCTACGAGGGGCGTCCCCGTCATGTCCACGTCAAGGTCTCCGGCCCCGGATTTGAGCTCGTGACGACCCAGCTCTACTTCGAGGGTGATCCCTTCTTGTGGCCCGAAGACTCCTGCGGACCACCAACGTGTCATTCCGACGATCCCGCCAGAATCCTCAGCCTCACCGACGCTGCCCCAGCCACCGGTGCCGACTTGGCTGCAGAAATGCAGTTCGTACTCAGCGCGTCACAATGAAACGGAAAGGGGGCAGGCCCCCAATGGCTTCTCTGGGCGTCGTGTCCATCTGCGACTCTTCCCAACCCCGGGTTCCAGCCACTAGATGCGGATCCGTTCTTACTGGGGTTCGGATCTCCCTGTTCGCTGCGCGTGTGGT
>CALGBT010000331.1 GCA_937884235.1 uncultured Pseudomonadota bacterium | reverse complement strand
GCCGAGTTGGTTGAGGACGGCATTATCCTGCTGTGCGCCTCCGGGGGTACGCTGTTGCAACGCATCGACCTTGAAAGCCGCCGCACCGATTTCGCCCAGCCCCCTCCCGCTTCCGGTTTCACGCCCCGCCGATTTTGGGCCAGTTCTCGCCACATCTTCGTGGAAGGTGATGCGGCCGGGCAGCGCAAACTGGCCGTCTTTGGCACCCTGGACGGCAAGCCTGTGCGCAGCTTCAAGGTCAAGGAGGAGGGTGATTCCGTTGGCTTCCTTGTCTCGCCCGAGGAGGGCCGGTTCGTCCCGTGGCAGCGCAAGGACGGCAACTGGCTGGCCTGGGGGATGGATGCGGAGACGGGCAAGATTGTCTGGCACCATTCCTTCCCCGACGCCAGGCTGGTAGGCCAATCCGGTGCCGTACAGGTGTTGCTGACCCGGAGCGACACCGGGAGCGTACTGGTGGGGCTCAACTTGCTGTCCGGCGAGACCGCCTACTCTTTGCCGCTCCCGGGGGCGGCCCCAAAAGCGTGGCTTCACGCTGATCGCCTCTATGTCGGACTGGCGGACGGGTCTTTTGTAGTGGCCGACGCATCCAGCGGCCAGCCGCAGCACCTCGGCCTTGCCCCCTCGCCGCCGCAGGCCACACCCGCGCAATTCTACGTGGGAGAAGGTAACGGCCACGTCGTCGTCCTTGATGGCATGAAGGTCACCGTCTACGAAGGGGAACGACTTGACGAGCGCACCGCAGCCGCCACCGCCTTGCTCGACGATGAAGATCTCGTCGGCGCCGAGAAGATATACGCTGCTCTGGCCCCCTTCTTGCCCCTGGTACCGGCCGTCGAGGCGCTCAGAGAAGACCTCCTCAGCTATCGCTTCCTGGCGGCCCTGGTGGCCGTGCGAAAGCGTGACTTCCAGGCGGTGGAACCACTCATCGGCCCCTGGCTCAGCAAGCAACATCAGGAGCAGGCCGCGCCTCTGCGCCATTACTCTCAGCTGCTGCGGGTAGCCCTTCCCCTGGCCCTGGTCAACGGTGGAGAGGCTGATGGTCTGCTTTTGGAAATCCTGGGCCTCCTGGTGGAACGGGCGGCGCGGCCAGGGTTCTTTGTTGATGGCGGCCCAACCCGCACGAGTTTCATTGCCACGGCGGTGGCCCTGGCGTTGGGCGTCAAGTCAGCTGCACAGGAGCCCAGCGCCTTCGCTGACTTGCGCCGATTGCACAGTATCCCAGAGCTTTCCGCACTCCTGGAGGGCCACCCCTACTGGACTCATTTCCTGGTAGCTGAAGTTCGGTCCACGCTGGCGGCGGCCCAGGAATCCAGTGCGATCTCGGAGTGGAAAATGGCCGCCGAATTGCTCCACGATCTGGCGGCATTGCCCATGGCCGCCCGGCTCTTTGAGGCCACCTGGGACCCCTGGGTAGATGCTCAGGGAGCCTACCTTTTGCCAACGGATCTGCAGGCCCGCAAGGTCCCCGAGTTGGTCGCAGCCTTACTCAAGAAACTCGACAAGGGGGCCGGTGCGTTGCTGGCTGAAACTGCCCAGGAAGTTTGTGTCCAGCGATGCCAACTTGCGGAGCGCCATTGCCCCGGCACGTGCACCATGGATGACGAATGTGCCAAGGCAGCCGCTGCCTGCGTCCGTTCCTGCAGCAAGGGCTCACCGGTGTACATTCCGCCGCAGTTCATCATGCCCCCCGGCTCGCCGGGGTTCGCCTCATGTCGATAGGAGACGGTTCATGAAGGCATCCTTGCGAATGACCCTGCTAGCCTCCATGTTCTTCCTGGGGTGCAGCGGCTCCAATGGCGCTGAGAGTACCGACCTGAGTGCATTGGACCTGACTGCGGACGGCCGCGAAGTCAGCGGCCAGGAATGCAAACGGTTCAAGCTCGTGGGCCAGCCCTGCACCGACGATTGCGAGTGCCTTGGCGACCAGTGCTTGCTCAACGAATATGCTCCCTTCCGCTTCTGCTCCAAGAGTTGCGGCGGTTCACCCTCCGGTACCCACTGCACACCCGACGGAGAAGGAGAACCGTGGAACAGCCTCTGTGTGCAGTTCCCCGCCAAGGACTTTCGTGTGGAGCCATCCCAGTTCTGCGCCCCGCTCTGTGAAGACATGTCAGATTGCGCCGGCCTTGGAGCGCCCTGGGAGACGTGCCAGAAGCCACTCTGGCTCGGCAACCCACTCTACCCCGGGGTGCCTGACCAGGTGTGCATTTCGCCGTCGGCCCAGGGGCATGACCCCGTTGACCCGGATACTTGTGAAGGGTGGGAAGGGCTCTACAGCGAATTCGGCCTCGAGCGAACCACCTGTTCCGCCTATTGTGAGTTTCTCAATACTTGCCAACTCCTGGACTCGGGGACCTCTCTTTCCTGCTGCGCTTTCCACTGCACCAGCAAGATGGTGCCCGCCGGGAAGGTGGATAAAGCCTACTTCATCAGCATTCGCTGCTACGTTGACACCTACAATGGCTTCCTCAATACGGCCCTGGTATGTACGCAGCCCCAGGACCAGTGCGGGCAGAACCCTGACCAACCTTAGTCCTCGCAGCGCTTGTCCCCTTTGGGACAGACAAAACGGATGTGGATGTGGTCATCGTGGCCATCGGAATGCTGGATAATGCCTCCGCCGCCGCTCTTGCGCGGATACTGGAAGATCCGGTCGATGTAGGATTGTTTGAACCGACGCTTCTTGAGGTGCTCATACAGCACCTTCTGCAGCTCGTGGTTCATGAACATATACTTGACCTTGCGGGTATCAAGAAAGGTCTGGATCAGAAACCAGGTCTTCCGGGCATCGATGTTCTTGGCAGTGGTCTTGACGAGACTCACCACGGGCTGAAAACTCTCCTTGTGGAAATACCCGATATCCACATCGCGGCCGCTCTGATGGGAAGCATGGGGGCCAAAGCCACCACCCTTCTTCTGGCTCAGATTGCCGACCACAATAATCGGTCCCTTCGGGTACTTCTGGATGATCTTCCCAAAGCACTCAATGAGCAACGTGATAGTCTCATTGGTGCCATATACATTGGAACGCCGACCGTAGGTATACCCCGGTCCCTTTGGGAGCTTCTCCCCGTTCACCAGTTTGCCACCAAACGCCCGCCCCACCGATTCCGACGCCTTCTCGGGGCCAGGCACCAAATAGGCAATCTTATCACCGGGATGAATCAGGTCCCCTTTGATTCGATTGATGCCCCGCAGCGTGTCGATGTCCACTTTCAGCTTGCGCGCAATGCGGCGCAGGTTGTCCCCCTCCTTAACAACATAGAATGAACGACGCTTGCTTCGCACTGGAACCCGCGAATAGACTTTCAGTTTCGCACCGATAGAAAGGTGCAAGGCGTCCTTGGTCTGCTTGGGATTCCACCGCTTGAGTTGCTTGATAGTCACGCCATACCGGGCGGCGATTTCTTCCAGGGTTTCGCCCTTTGCGACGATGTGGGAAAAGCGGTGCTCCGACGACCGGTCCCGGTCACTCCCTGCCACGCGTTGGCCGCTCAACTCTGAGCCATTCGCCACCAGACCCGCACCACCAGCGCAGACCATTGCCGCCACTAACACTGCGATTGCGACTGGAGCACGACGACTCATCTTCCCCCGCTGGGCCATACAAAACAGATGATAGATGATGCGCCGGGGCACGTGGCGTTGTCAAGGTGGCGCTTGTTTCAGTCCCGGGTAGGTGGTACGCTGGCGCCGTGAAAGTTGCGAGGTGTAGATGTTCACTGTCGCCAAATGGTGCCCGGTTTGCTGCTTTCCCGCGCAGTCCCCGGCAGAGGAGCGAGTCCTCTGCAAAGATTGCGGCGGAACCGGGCGTATCCGATGCACTCGCTGGCTCTGTCTCACTTGCTCTGGGACCGGTCGGGTGGCTTGCACCGGATGTGATGCCGGTCGAGTGACCTGCTCGGTTTGTCGCGGCTCGGGGGCCCCCCGCGGGTTCTTTCGAAAGGGTCCCTGTAAGCATTGCCAGGGAACTGGGCAGGAGTACCACAGTCTCTGCGACGGCGCCGGCGAGACGGGGTGCCTCGATTGCTCCGGAATTGGCTCCGAGGGCGAATGCGGCCATTGCCACGGCAAGGGTGACATGCGCTGTCAATTGTGTTTCGGGGCTGGCCTCGCCCCTTCGGCTGCGCTCCTGGCCAAAGCCCGTCAGAGTGCTCTGGCGAGGATCCTCAAAGAGCTGCCATCGGTTCATTCGGAGACCCAGGGCGAGTTGCTGGGACTGGATGACACACTGGTGCGCACCGTGGGCTTCCTGGGCAACGTCCACTGGGCCTTCGCTGCCAACACTGATGACCGGGAACATGAAATGGCCTTGCTGGAGAACCGCATCCATCTGCGCGCCGCGGCGATCGTTACGCACGGCCAGCGGCTCCAGATTCTCTATCGCTTCCTGGATGTGATTCGCACCGGCGAAGATGCCTTCAGGACGACCTATCGGGAGTCGCAGAAGGATTGGCGATAGCCCCGAGATTCCGGGCGAAACGTGTCCAGCCCAGCCGCCTGAGAGTAGTGTGCCCGAACACCTTGAGAAACCCCTCTTCATCCAGCTTCTGCAACTGGGCAAGGGGGAACGTCCGGCGTGGTGGCGCAACCAACTCCCGCGGTTTCAGACCGGCGTTCCTGGGACATACTTCCTGGCATCGGTCGCACCCGAAGAGGCGCCCACCCAGGGCTAGTCTGATGGCCCGCGGCAATTCTTCGTCGGGGGCCTCTGTGGTCCAATAGGAGAGGCACTTCCGAGCATCGAGGCTACCATCCGCAGCGAGCGCCCCTCCCG
>CALGBT010000330.1 GCA_937884235.1 uncultured Pseudomonadota bacterium | reverse complement strand
GGAGAACGCTACCTTGACACGGTAGAGGTCGGCGGTTCAATCCCGCCCGCGCCTACCAAAAACATGGGAATTTATCGGCAACGGTCTTCTACCCGCAAGAGGGTGAGGAAAGGTAGGTACTTGACTCAACGATGAAAAGGAAGAGTAAGCCCAAACCAGCACCTAGAGAGGATGAACCAAGACGCAATCGGGCGATTAGGGTTCCTAGTGTGAGGGTTATTGCCGAGGACGGAGAACAGTTGGGGATAATGGATCCCCGTGATGCAGTTAGAATTGCAGAAGAAAGGGGCGTTGACCTGGTCGAAGTGAGCCCCGATGCACGACCTCCCGTATGCAAAATGATGGACTACGGGAAGTTCAAGTATGCAATGAAAAAGAAAGCGTCCGATGCCAAGAAGAAGCAGCATCAGATGCAGATCAAGGAAGTGAAGATGCGCCCCAAGACGGACTCGCACGATCTTGAGACCAAGGTCAAGAACGCGCAGCGGTTCATCGAAGAGGGGGACGGCGTCAAATTGACAATGCGGTTTAGAGGACGAGAGATCATCTACGCGGAAGCTGCCATGGAGATGCTCTTTGATGTTGCCAGGAAGTTGCAGGAAGTGGCCACCATTCGGACGCACCCCGGCCTTGAGGGGCGCAACATGTCCATGGTGCTCGTGCCCATCAAGAAAGACTAGGGCCGGTTGGCCCTGCGAGGAGTAGGAATTATGAGCGCAAAAGCAAAGACGCACAGAGCATCGGCGAAGCGGCTACGAATAACCCGGACAGGCAAGGTCGTTGCCCATAAGGCGTTCAAAAGCCACCTCTTGTCCCACAAATCGCGCAAGCGGAAGCGGAATCTTCGAAAGCAGATGACGCTGGCCCCTGCTGCCGTGCGCAATATCAACAAGATTCTCCCTCACGGGTAAGTCTAGGAGGACGCAATGTCTCGCGCTAAACGAGGATTCAAAGCCAGACGCAGAAGGAACGCCGTACTGAAGCGCACCAAGGGCTTCTTCGGCCGCCGCAAGAACACCTTTCGCATCGCCCACGACTCGGCGATTCGCGCCGGGGTCTACGCCTACATCGGTCGCAAGCTCAAGAAGCGCGACTTCCGCGGGCTCTGGATCCAACGTATTAACGCCGCAGCCCGTGAGCTGGGGACCAAGTACTCGGTGCTGATGCACATGCTTACTAAGGCGGACATCCAGTTGGACCGCAAAGTACTGGCCAGTATGGCGTATAGTGATCCCGAAGGATTTAAGGCTGTAGTCGAATTCGCAAAGCAGAAGGCAGCCTGACGCACACCTGCGCAGCAAGGAGTTGGGAATGAGAAAGCTGGATCTAGCAAACCAGGTTAAGGAAAGAATCGGCGGCATCTCCAAGAAGGAAGCCGGCATTCTGGTCAACCTTCTCTTGGACACGGTCCGGGATACCTTGCTCCGAGGCGAAAACGTCAAGATCAGCGGCTTTGGCAGCTTCGTCGTTCGCGCTAAGAACGATCGGGTTGGCCGAAATCCCCATTCCGGGGAAGAGCTCCTGATTCCGGCGCGCAAGGTGTTGACGTTCAAGCCCAGCCAACTCCTACGGGACCGCCTCAACGAGAAGTAACGCCAACCCGGTTTTTGCATCCGACCTGTGTCTGCCGGTCTAAGCCCGGAGGGCTGACATGCCGCGTGGAAGAACCACCAAAGATTCTAACGATACGCAACAGTATTTTCGCATTGGCGAGGTGGCCGAGAGAGTAGGCGTTAAACCCTACGTTCTACGCTACTGGGAGTCTGAGTTCCGGCAATTGGACCCCGAGAAGTCACGCATGAAGCAACGCCTCTACTCTCGCCAGGACCTCGACCTCGTAGAGTTAATCGCCCGACTTCTCCACACCGAACGCTATACCATCGAAGGGGCGCGCAAGGTTATCGCCGAACTCAAGGGGCACTGGAACAGCGGGCTCGAGGCCCTCGCACAAGGGGCCTCCCCCGACCCCGGAGCGCAAGCCGAAGAGCAGCCCCCAGCCATCGACCTGGAACGGAAGCTCAACTCCACCGAGAAAGAGCTGGTAAAGGCCGCTCGCTCCCTCAAAGAACTCAAGTCAGCTCACTCCGAACTTACCCGCGAACTCGTCCACGAACGCCAACGAGTTGCCCGACTCCTCGAGGAGATGCAGGGAATCCAAAACGAATGTGACCGCGTCGCCGGAGAACTCAAAGCCCGTCCCAAAGGCGATCCGGAATTGATCAAGCTGCTCAAGACCGAACTCCAGGAGCTGGCCTCCCTTGCCGAGGAAGACTCCAGCGCCGGGCCCGCACTCCAGGCCGCAGAATAACTCACCAGATGCAACATCTTTGACTGATGCCCGATATCGACGATAATCTACCGCCATCAACTTGGAGGCGTACATGAGACACCTGCTCTACAAAACACTGTTCCTCGCCATTGTCCTGAACCTCGCCGCCTGCAGCACTACGTCCGACCCGGCCGACACCTCGGCACCACCAGCAGACTCTGCGGCCAACGACGCAACCCTGGACATCCCGAATCAGCCCGAAGACCTAGTGGTGCCGCCTGAAGACACCGCAAATCCCGATGACACAACCATTGACCCTGAAGATGCCGTCGTGCCTCCTGAAGACGTCGTCATACCTCCTGAAGACGTCGTCATACCACCTGAAGACGTCGTCATACCACCCGAGGACGTCGTCGTTCCGCCAGAGGACGTGACCGTCCCGGAAGAGATTGTGGAGCCCCCCATAGACGTGGTTGAGCCACCGGTGCCGCCAGTGGTAGGCAGCGGTCACACCGGCTGGAAGAAACCGAAGTGTTGGGGATGCCACACCGCCGACGACCATAACACCACCCTCGACCCCTACCAGTGTGTAACCTGTCATGGCAAAAACGGGGCCCCCGCCGGACATTCCTCTGGCGACGGTTGCGGAACCTGCCACAGCGGCAAACATGGCGCGGGCTTCCCCACACCAGTCTCCTGCAAAACCTGCCACCCCAAGTAGCCCCACCCAAGCCCCGTCATCCTGAGCGCAGCGAGCACCGCGAGCGCACTCGAAGGACCTCCGCACGTCCCGAATGCGCTTCTATTTCAGCACATCTCGCCGCAAAAAACCAAACGCATCAAAACTCCGGCGCTGACTGAGCCAGACGCACAGGAGCGTCGCCAACTCAGTTGCCGCAAAGATGGCAAGAATGATGGCAATCTGATATTTGATGGCCACCGAAGGGGGGCTCCCACCCAGGATCTGGCCAGTCATCATACCTGGCAATGAGACCAGACCCATGGTCGCATAACTGGCCAGATTGGGGGCAATGCCAGCCATGTAAGCCGAGCGCAGAAAAGGCATCGAGGCCTCACGCACCGTCGCCCCCATGGTCAGATAGGAGGCGTATTCGTCAGGATGCGCGCGCAGCGACGAATAGAAGCGTTCCAACGTAACAATCGTGCGGTTCATACTGTTGCCCGGCAACATGCCGGCAATGGGAATCAGATAG
>CALGBT010000329.1 GCA_937884235.1 uncultured Pseudomonadota bacterium | reverse complement strand
CCAGACCAGCTTCCAGGGTGACCTCGTGGTGCTGGAGCCCGCCGAGAGCGACGCTGAGTATTTCCAGATCAATCCCCTCTCGTTCTGGCGCAGGGCCGAAGCGGCCCGCCACGGGTTCGTTACCGTGGCCCGGGACGTGGAGCGAAACCTGGCGCGGCTGCAGGACCTCTTCGGGCGCTATGGGCTCGACCTTGACGTGACGCGCATGAACATGATGATGGAGCGATTGAACGATGCCGGGAAAGACGAAGATATCGTCGAAATCCTGGCCTCCCCGCCAGTGCCTGCAGGCTGGCGCGACTAGGCGACTAACCGGCAGTTCTACAGCTTCAAGGTCCCAGATGTGGGCTGCTTGCGCGGCCGCCCCCGCTTCTTGGGCTTCTCTTCAGCCTTGGGCTTCTCTTCAGCCTTGGGCTTCTCTTCAGCCTTCGCCGGCTTGTCCTGCACATCGTCCTTGGGGGCGACAGTTCTGGCTGGAGTCGGAGCAGTGGCCTTGACTTTCCCAGCCTTCTTGGGGGCGATGGTCTTACCCCCATCGTCCGCCTTCGGTGACTTACGGGGGCGCCCTCGCTTGCGCGGCGTCGGGGGCGGCGCCGGCTCGGCTGTCTCTGGCGACACCTCAGGAACCGGTGCCGGAATGATCACTACTTCCATCTCGGGTCCCCCCAGGTCAACGTCATCATCAGCGTTGGCAGCAGCCGCGGCAGCACCCTTCTTGGCGGCAATCCGCGCCGGCGTCAACTTCTGCCGCTTGCGCACCCGGTTGGCGGGGGGCTTCAGCATCCGCGCCACTCCATCCGCAACGTCCTTGAAGCAGGCTCGGCAGTAGTGCTGCCACTGCTGGGCCGTTTCCAACTCGTCGAGGACGATAAAGCTGATGCGCGAGACATGCTCACCAGTATGCCCGGCCTGCAGCACCATGTCAGCACGCTGAACCTCATCGAGGCGGCAAACCTCCTCCTCCCCATCGAGGTTGTAGAGACCGTATACTTCAAGCAGGTCCCGTTTGCCGCACCGGTCGCAATCAAAGACGATTCGTCTCATGACCCTCTCTCCTATGCCATCTTCGTTATAGTATTCTGCAGGCGTTTTGCCAATCGCTTCGAAGAACTGCCACAGCTCATTGCAGTAGTGGGGGCGCGGACAGTTGTGCATGCAGGCCACAACGTAACGGTAGAACTTCCCGCCGCAGAGTATCTTGTCGAGGGGTTTCCTCATTGATGCACAACCTTCTGAAGCAGCCCAAACACCGGAGCCAGCTTAGGGGAAGCACCGTAGCAAGTCAACCAGCCCGCCAGCCTCAGCTTCCCGGGCTTGCCCTCGAGGGAAGGCGGGGGTATCTTATTGACTGTGCCGCCAGTTCGGGGCCACAACTGCCGGGAGGACCAGCATGACCCCACGACGCGATTTGGTGTTACCTCTGACCCTGGCCTTCGGCCTCACTCTGGCCCTGGCCTGTGATGGCGGTAGCGAAGGTAAAGACGGTGCCGATCTCATGGCGACTGTTGAAGTGGCCGCTCTGGAGGTGGACGAGAGTTCCCCCGGAGACGTGACAATGGGGGACTACCCGGCCGGACCGTATGGCACAGCGGTTGGCTCCATTGCGGCCAACCATTCCTTCTTCAATCCGGCGACCAAGGCCGACATCTCATATGGGGAGTTGCGCGCGGCAGGCGAGAAGAAACTGCTGTTGGTCACCTCCGGAGCTGGTTGGTGCAGCGCTTGCAAGCAGGAGGCGGTGGAACTCAAGGCCAAGTACGACGAGTATGGTCCTCAGGGGCTTGAGATCTGGTCCACGCTCTTCCAGGACTTCGTCGGCGACCCGGCTGACGAGGGCTTCTGGAATGTCTGGAAGGGCCAACTCACCCCCAACTACCCATTGCTCCTGGACGTCGATTTCGTCCTGGGCGCGTATTTCAACCCTGACTCTGCCCCGATGAACATGCTTATCGACCTAGAGACTATGGAGATCCTCTTCCTGCAGACGGGCTTCGACCCCGCCTCTGTAGAAGCGGAGATCAAGAAGTTCCTTGAGTAACCCCCCCATTTGATGTATCCATGTTGGCGTTTGATTGTCCTCATAGCGGACGGGATATGCCATGCAACAGGAAGATCTGGATCGTCTGGTCGAAACCATCACCGCGCAGGTCCGGGCTCGCTTGCAAAGCTCCACCTCCTGCGACAGTTGTCAGGCCTCGGCCGCAGAATGCTCTGCCTGCGGCAATTGCGCGAGCCGGCGGGAAACTGACACTCGCAACATCATCCACCTCGGGGCCTCCCGGGTGGCAACGGGGCTCAATACCACTGGAGTCGCAAACGATCTGGCCCGGTACATTGACCACACGTTGCTCAAGCCGGAGGCGACCAAAGAGGAGCTGCGGAAATTGTGTGAGGAAGCTCGGCAGCACGGGTTCTACTCGGTGTGCGTGAACTCTGCCAACGTTCAATTCTGCCGCGGTTTGCTGGCTGGCTCCAACACCAAGGTGATCGCGGTTGTGGGCTTCCCTCTCGGGGCCATGGCAACCGGTTCCAAAGCCTTTGAAGCTCGAGAAGCGGTGCGCGAAGGGGCCGAAGAGATCGACATGGTCATCAATGTCGGCGAATTGCGGTCCCATAACTACCAGTATGTGTATGAGGACATCCAGAAAGTCGTGGAGGCCTCTCGCCCCAAGCCGGTGAAAGTAATTATCGAAGCCGGCGGGCTGACGGACGAAGAGAAGGTCATCTCCTGTGCCCTCTCCAAGGCAGGTGGGGCCAGGTTCGTGAAGACCAGCACCGGCTTTGGCCCGGGCGGCGCGACCGCCGCCGATGTGGCCCTCATGAAACGCGTGGTCGGACCGGCCATGGAGGTGAAGGCCAGCGGCGGAGTAAGGGATACAAAGGGGGCGCTGGAGATGATCCAAGCCGGAGCAACTCGCTTGGGTGCCAGTGCCTCAGTGGCTATTGTCACCAACCAGAAGCCAACCCAGGCCGGTAACTACTGATTCCCGCCCCTCCCGAGCCGCTGTCTTCGCTTTCCCTGATGTTTGTTGAAAAGTTCAAGCCGGCGAGATATGCTTGCCGGAGCTATGTGTGTCCAGCATCGAAGCTCTGCCCCGGCTCTGGCTGAGACCCTGGACAGACGGGGAAAGACAGCGAGGTTTTCAGGATGCGATTGTCTGCTACTATGTTCCTGTTGATCGCTCTGACGACCATGCTGACTGCATGTTCCAGCGGCTCCGATGGTTGCAAGAGCGATACCGACTGTGATGAGAATCTCAAGTGCGAGCCTGCCTCGGGGAAGTGTGTTGCCCGGTGCTCCTGCCTCGCCGAGGAAGAGTGCACAGCAACGGCCCCGGAATGCGCAGCCGAGGAGATCGTCGAGGACTCCGAGGGAGTGGCGCAATGCTCCGCCTGCACATTCCAGTCGGACTGCGATGATGGCAACGAGTGCACCAAGGATTCCTGCCTGGAGGGTTGCTGTACCTTCCGTGTCTACACTGTGCAAGAGGCCGTTGGCTGCTGCATAGCAGTGGACGACTGTCAGGACCTCATGAACCCCCTCTCCACACCGGCCGACCCGGACGCAGACCCGTGCACGGTGGATGCTTGTATCGACTTCCGCTGCATCCATGAAGTGCAGAATGCGCTGTGCTGCCACAACGACTTCGAATGTACCGACGAGAACGACTGCACCACGGACAAATGCATCGGCAACGAGTGTGTCTTCTCCGACCCGGTCCCCAACTGTTGTGCCAAGGACGGGGACTGCAAGGACGACAACCCTTGTACGTTGGACATCTGCCTTTCCGGTGCCTGTGTCTATCCGCAGGACAGTCTCAATTTGCAGTGCACCTGCGAGAGCAACTTCGACTGCGACGACAAGAACAGTTGCACCCTCGACAGCTGCGTCGATGCGCGCTGTGGCTACGACAAGGCCACCGCTGGCGATTGCTGTGGGGACTCCTCCCAGTGCGACGACGAGGACCCCACCACCGACGACTTCTGTAAGATGTACACCTGCATTCACCGGAAGCGCAAGACCTGCCTTGACGCCACAAGCTGCCAGGACGGTGATGCCTGCACCGACGACCAGTGCATTGAGGGGGTCTGCAACCACGAGCATACGGACGACCCATATTGTTGCAACTACAACACTGATTGCGACGACGATAACCCCTGTACTGCTGGAGCCTGCATCACCAACGCCTGCAAGTATCAGATTCTCGAGGCCCCCGGCTGCTGCAAAACGGCCCTGGAATGTGACGACGGCATCGGCTGCACCATAGATGAGTGCAAGGACTGGGGCTGCGCCCACTCTCCAGTCGGCGCCAAGTGCTGCACTCCAGATACCGCTGAACTGGTTTGCGACGACGGCAATCCCTGCACCATTGACACTTGCAAGAACGGCCTCTGCGATTGGCAGATCGTCACCACCGGTTGCTGCGAGAAGAACACCGACTGCACCGACTGCATCAATACCGTCACCGGTGCTTCGTGCCAGGTTGACCTGACCACCATTCCCCCCACTTGCAAGGGCGAGAATTGCGTCATCAACGTTTGCACCAACCAGAGTTGCTCCAACGAGTTCTGTTACTACACGACCACTCCTGGCTGCTGCCTGATCAACGGCAACTGTGACGATGGGAATGCCTGCACCGACGACATCTGCACTCCGGATCACAAGTGCAAGAACTCCCTGGCCAAGAACTGCTGTGCGTCCAACGGCATGTGCAACGATGGCCAGATCTGCACCACCGACGTCTGCGAGATCCTGCCCGGCGCCGAGAAGGGAAGCTGTGTCTACGACGAGAAGCCTGACTGCTGCAGCAGTCCCGACGACTGTGAACCGAAGATCTGCAAACTCACCCATTGCACCAACGGCAACTGCATATACCAGCCCATGGACGGTTGCTGTGTCCACGACGAGGACTGTGACGACAATGACGTCTGCACCATCGACAAGTGCACAGCCAACTCCTGTCAGCACATTCCTTCGGGTCTCTGCGGATAGTTGAGCATGGAGCCCGCCCTGCGCTTGGAGGAACTCCTCCCGGTTGTCCGTAACTTCCTGCGCTCCCACTGGAATGTGGCAATGACCGGGCCGGTGGAGGCAATCCCTGGGCAGGCCTCGAACCGCCGCTACTATCGCCTCCAGCTATCAGGTCCGCCAGCGGCACAGATGATCCTGGTGCAACTGCCTCCAGACCCCTTCGAATCCGACGAAGTGACTGCGCACGACGGTCCCCGAGAGCTTCCCTTCTGCTCTATGCTACGCTTTCTGGAAAGCCGTCAGCTGCCCGTGCCCCAGCTCTACGCCGATTGCACCAAGGAGGGGTTTCTGCTCCAGGAGGATCTTGGCAGCACCACCCTCTTCTCTGAACTCCAAGAACTGCCGTCCT
>CALGBT010000328.1 GCA_937884235.1 uncultured Pseudomonadota bacterium | reverse complement strand
CTCCCGGGGCCACAATCAGGCTCGCAATCGTCGGGGTAGCAGTGACCGGCCCAGCAGTGCTCATTTGCGGGGCAGGTACCGCACTCAAGCCCGCAACCTGCATAGCCGCACTCCAAACCATCGCAGACCGGTGTACAGCAGTACCCCTCGGCGCAAACGTCGTCAGGATTCGGACAGCAAAGCCCAGAGCACTCGACGAATTCGCAGGCGCAGCTTCCTTCCACGCAGTTGGCAAACTCCTGGCAACTGCCACAGCTTTCGAAATATGCGTTGGTCCCACACTCCATATCCCCACAGGTGGGGTCGACCTTCCCCTTGCCGTCAAGCCCTAGCCGATCGAGCAACAGGAGTGGCAAGTATGAGGAATGGGTCTCCCAGACCTCGATCCGGACTGTGGTCAAGCCGCCGCCTGCCGGAACCGAGAAAGGGGCTTCTGTTTCCACCCAGGGAGTCACCCAGGCACTGGTCCCGGAAACCGTGACCAGACTCTCGTCGAGGCCCACGTATTGCTTTCCGCACGCTTGGCAACTTGTTGGTGGACAGAGATCGTCGACGGTGGCCGAAACCAGCTCTATGTCATCCTGGTCTTCATGGTGCACCAGAATCCGAAATCCGTCGCCGCCATAAGAACTGCCACAATAGCCCGTAAATTCCCCTGAGAAGAAGCGCCAACCAGAGACTAGCGTATGGTCACCCGGCTCGAGGCACAGCTGGATCTCTGCCCAGGCCTCAAACCCACCTTCTAGCGATGGAACTATCTTCATCATCTGCCCACCGGTCATGGGCAGGTAGGGGCCGAGCGATTCCACCACTTCTACCCCCACTGAGGCGTCCCATTGGGCCAGATTGCCTTCGACGAAGTAATTGGCCTCGCAGTGAGGGGAATTTGCCGGGCAAGTCGCACACAGTCCCCCGCACATGCCTCCGAGGGTGCACTCCAATTCACCGGGGCATTCACCACATTTCCCTCCGCAGCCGTCGGGCCCGCACATTCTCATGATGCAGTCGGGGACACAGACCGTCCCACATATTCCCCCGCCGCAATATTGGCCTGCGGGACACTCTCCGCAACTGCCGCCACAACCATCTGAGCCGCACTGCCCGACAAGGCAATTGGGAATGCAATCGGCGACACAATGGCCGGCTTCGTTGCAGGACTCGCCCTTTGCACAAGTGCCGCATTTGCCTCCGCACTCATCGGCCCCACACTCCTTGCCCTCGCACGCCAGGAGGCAGGCGGTGAGGCAAAGGGAATCACCGTTGCAGGCAGACCATCCCGGACAGGTCCCACAACTATCGCCGCAACCATCTTCGCCACATTGCTTGCCATTACATGCGAACGCGCAACAGTGACCGTTCACACAGACAGACGCCTCGTCGGGGCAATCCCCACAAGAACCGCAGAGACCGATGCCGCAGTCCAAGCCAGCGCATGAGCCCTTCTGGTCGCAACAAGCACCGTCAGCGCAAACATGGTCGGGGCCACAAATTGTCCCATCGGGGAGATGGCTCCAGCCGATGGGGTCCAACTCTCCGTTGCACTCCGTACAGGGGTCATCGCCGGGCATGGTGCCCGGCGGCACAAAATGGCCCTCGATGGCGCAGCACTGCGGTAAAACATAGTGCATGCAGAAGCCATCTTCGCACACGTCGTCTGTGCAGGGGTCACCGTCCTCGCACCCAGGCTGGCACCACTCTCCGCAACCATCATCGCCGCAGTTTCCGTGACACTGGGGAACGCAAACCTCAGAGCCCTCAAAGTCCTTGGGCAGTTCCACCTCTCGCGCACTATGCTCAACTCGGAAGTCGAGGGGCCGAAGATCGGGCATGGCATCCACTTCGATGCGGTCCTCCTCACGTCCGTCTTGCGCACCTCCCGACAGCATATCGGCCCCGCCATTGGAACAGCCGGAACCGAAAACTGCCCAGACAAGAATGGCGAAGAAGCTGCGCATCAAGGGCCTGCGGTGGTGAGTATCAACCGGTGCCCCACCGGCAACATCAATTCGCACATTGGTCTGCAACGTAGCCCTCCGGAGGTTCACAGGCCGAAATCGCGTCGTGCAGACTGGTTGCCCCACTACAGTCAGCACCAGATGTCTTCCAGTACAGGTTGGGAAGCTCACCGTCTTCGCATTGGGAGCTGCACGCCCCTATGACTTCCTGCCACCCGGCCTCTCCCAGGCACTCTATCCAGGACGCGGCCGACGAGATGGCGAATAGGGCGCTGTACATCAC